>JAGNUZ010000002.1 GCA_017986765.1 Paludibacteraceae bacterium
GTTCCGTCAGATAGCATCAATGGTTGTTGATCGTGTGTAGTATATTCTTTCAGTTGTACGCTGTGTACTACTCCACCTTTGGTTTGAATACTGATTCTCAATTTTTCATTTTCCAATATCAACAAAGAATCTGTTCCTTGAATAAATGATGAAAATGCACCGAATGTATTTGTTACATTCACAGAATCAGTCTTAGAGTTGGTGACTACGTTTGCCTCAGGTTGCTCTTGCTCCAATTCTATGGTAGCTGCTAATTGTGCTTGCTGTTGATTAACAAGCATGATAGAATCATTGTAGCGTTGCTTTGCTTCAATTTGTTCTGCTGTTGGTTGTGTAATCCAAAAAAATCCAATAAATATGCCAATGATGAGTAGGAAACCTACTAGCGTGTTTTTATCCATGTTTTATAGGTGTAATTTAGCTAATTGCCGCTTTAATAAAATTAATAAATAAAGGATGTGGTGTTTCTGCAGTACTGCTATATTCTGGGTGAAACTGTACTCCAATATACCATTTTAAAGAAGGTAATTCTATGATTTCTACCAAGTTAGTATCAGGATTGATACCAGAGAAATGCACACCCACTTCTTCAAAACTCTTTTTGTACTGGTTATTGAACTCATAGCGGTGTCTGTGGCGTTCTTGAATCAATTTTTTACCATAAATGGAACTTGCTAACGACCCTTTTTCTAATTCGCATTCATAAGCACCCAAACGCATAGTACCTCCTTTTGCAGAAAGTCCTTTTTGTTGCTCCATCAAGTCAATCACATTATGTATAGTTCGCTCATTAAATTCTGTTGAATTTGCATCTTCATGTCCCAACATATTACGAGCAATATCAATAACCATACATTGCATACCTAAGCAAATACCTAAGGTAGGAACATTATTTTCTCGGGCATATTTGCACGTAATAAATTTACCCTCTATCCCTCTTTCTCCAAAACCTGGTGCAACAAGAATACCATCTAACTTCGCTAATTTTTTCGCTACATTTTCATCAGTAACCTTTTCTGCTTGAATAAATTCTAATTTTAATTTTCTATTACTATATGCAGACGCATGTATCAATGATTCAACAATTGATTTGTATGCATCGGGTAATTCTACGTATTTGCCAACTAAACCAATTCTCACCTCTTCGGTAGCAGTTTGCAATTTGGTTAAAAAACTATTCCACTGTGTCATATCAGCTGGTGCTGAGTCCTCTAAGCCCATTTTGCTTAACACAATCGTATCTAATCCTTCTTCTTGCATACGCACAGGAACTTCGTAAATAGAAGGTACGTCTTGGCACTCTATGACTGCCGACTTTTCTACGTTACAAAACAGGGCTACTTTTTCTTTAATTCCCTGATAAAGAGGTCTTTCAGTTCTAAGAACCAATACATCAGGTTGTACGCCTAATTCTAACAATTGTTTAACAGAATGTTGTGTTGGTTTTGTTTTTAGTTCCTTAGCAGCAGCTACATAAGGCACATACGTGAGGTGTATGCACAAACAATCTTTTCCAAGTTCCCATTTTAATTGACGAACACTTTCGATAAAAGGCAAAGACTCGATATCGCCTACCGTTCCGCCAATCTCTGTAATCACAAAATCAAACTTATTCTTTGTACCTAATTGTTTGATATTTTGCTTAATTTCGTTGGTAATATGCGGAATTACTTGTACTGTTTTGCCTAAATAATCGCCTCTGCGTTCTTTTTTTATAACATTTTGGTAAATCCTACCTGTTGTTATGTTATTTTCACGTGTAGTCTGAACGTTCAAAAAACGCTCATAATGTCCTAAATCTAAATCAGCTTCATGCCCATCTACCGTTACATAGCATTCGCCATGTTCGTATGGATTTAATGTACCTGGATCAATATTAATATAAGGGTCAAACTTTTGGATAGTAACTCTAAAACCTCTTGCCTTTAATAATTTGCCTAATGATGCAGAAATTATTCCTTTCCCTAATGATGATGTAACCCCTCCAGTTACAAAAATATACTTTGTTTTTGACACAATGATAAATATTTATATTAGATTTTTATGGGTGCAAATTTACAAAAAATAAAATAGGTTTTGACAATCAAAACCTATTTTATTTTCACAATGGAGATGAATCAAGTAAATCTATTGTTGAATACGAGGTTTAGAGAGTAATACATTGTCAACAATTTGCTTTAATTCTGCACGTGTTCTATAGCCCATCATATAAGTAGGGCTGCCTTCTGTTGGCAAAAAGAAAATAGTGGGTAGCGAGCGTGCATTAAATATTGCAGCAAGTTCTCTTTCTTCATCTACATTTACTTTGTAAATAAGAATGCGACCATTATACTCTCGTTGTAAAGCTTCCAATTCGGGAGCCAACATACGACAAGGTCCACACCAGTCCGCATAAAAATCGAGTATTACAGGTAAGTCTGAATTCAACACAAGTTCATTTTTGTGTGTTTCAAAATTCCATACTTTTTTCAAGAAATCTTGTTTATTTATTTTCAGCTGTGCAGACATGGAGGAGGTCAGCAGTATAAAGAGTAGCGAAATAATAGGTTTGAGTAATTTTATCATAAAATTTTGATTTTAAATACATTACGTTAATTTTTCTGGATTTTCTGTTGCAATAAGGCTATTTTTGATTGTGCTATTTGTTTTTGTTTATCACTAGTATATACATCTTTAAGTAATAATGAAAAATGCCATGTTTCAATCAAAATAGCTTTATCTTCTTTCTGTAAGGTATAACTATATTCTTTTTTCCCTTTTAGGTAAACTTTTAATGGCTCTTGAGAAAACTGTTCTACAAAAAGTAGCATTTGTTCAGCATTCTTTTTAGTATAATTTACTACTTCCCAATACATTTCTTCATCACGAAAAGTATGAATCGATTTGTTTGATAGGTCTATCTCGTCTGTTTCTACAAAAACATCTGCGTTGTCTATTTTCAATACTGTGTGATGAATGGGCGTTTTTCCACCATATACACTACTCAGACTTAACTCTCCGTTTTCATTCACATCTACACGTATGCGAGTGTTTGGAAAGGCTTTGACCTGCAATTTATGCTCAAAAATGATTTGCTGCCTATACAAAGAATCATTTTCGACCACAAAATTGTGCTTAAGGCTGTCCAGTAAGTTTTTTTTCACATGTCCCACACTATCATAATAGTGTAAATTTCGTTTTTGCTCTTGCAATTCAATCTGGTATTTTTTTACAATTGCCTCTTTCCTCGCAGCAATATCTCTTGGATATTGCACATGTATGCTATCTACTATTTTTTTAGCCAACTCTGTATTGTTGATTACCAAGGCTCTATTAGCACGATTTAGATAAGCTTGGCTTGACTCTTTCTTCTCTTTTTGACAAGAAAGAAAGGATAAAACACATAACAATAAAAGAAAACCATATAGTTTATTCATATCAACAAGAACTGATGACAAAATTAATATTTTTTTGTCAGATTGCTTTAAACAAAGTACTTTTGTAGGGTTAATAATAATTAAATGAAAAAATACGTTCAAAATATCTTTTTTTCTACCATAGGTAATTGTGCTGATGAAATGGGTCAAGAATGCTATGTAATAGGCGGTTACGTAAGAGATATCTTTTTAGAAAGGCCATCTAAAGACATTGATATCGTAGTGGTGGGAAATGGCATTGAATTAGCTGAAAAGGTGTGTAAAATATGGGGCAATAAAGCTAAATTAAATGTTTTTAAGAACTTTGGCACAGCTCAAATCAAATATAAGGACATGGAAATTGAATTTGTGGGGGCTCGCAAAGAATCCTACAGATCAGATTCGAGAAAACCAATCGTTGAAAATGGGAGTTTAGAAGATGATCAAAATAGGCGAGATTTTAGTATTAATGCATTGGCTATTTGTTTGAATAAAGAACATTTTGGCAAATTATTAGATCCATTTCAGGGCGTACGTGATTTGGAATATAAAATTTTAAGAACTCCTCTAAGTCCTGATATTACATTTAGCGACGACCCATTACGAATAATTAGATGTATTCGATTCGCAACACAATTACACTTCCATATTGAAGAAAATACCTTTGCGGCTATCGCACGTAACAAAGAGCGTTTATCTATCGTTTCGAAAGAAAGAATTGTGGACGAATTGCAAAAAATAATGATGTCCCCAAAACCATCTATCGGGTGGATATTATTAGAAAAATGCGAATTATTGCCTTATATACTTCCTGAACTGTTAGATATGAAAGGAATTGAAACAAAATCAGGCATAGCACATAAAGATAATTTTTACCATACACTCGAAGTGCTCGACAACATTTCCAAACACACTGATAATGTATGGTTGAGATGGGGTGCTCTGCTACACGATATTGCCAAACCTGTAACTAAAAGATTTGTAACTGGTATAGGCTGGACTTTTTATAACCATAACTTCATTGGCGAAAAAATGGTAGCACGCATATTTAATCGTATGAAGTTGCCCATGAACGAAAAAATGAAATATGTGCAGAAAATGGTATTGCTACACATGCGTCCTATTTCCTTGGTAGAAGAAGAGATAACAGATTCAGCTGTAAGGCGTTTACTATTTGATGCTGGCGATGATGTAGATGATTTAATGACATTGTGCGAGGCTGATATTACCTCTAAAAACGAGTCTAAAGTGCAACGCTTTTTACTCAACTTGCAACAGGTACGAAAGAAACTGAAAGACATAGAGGAAAAAGATCGCTTACGCAATTTTCAACCCCCTATTTCGGGAGAAGAAATTATGCAGACATTTAATTTACCTGCTTGTGCTACTGTTGGAGAAATCAAAATGCGTATTAAGGATGCCATTTTAGATGGCGAAATTCCGAATGAATATGAGCCTGCTAAGGCATTAATGCTGACTTATGGCAAAGAATTAGATTTGGAGGGTTCTACTCAAAATTAAATGTGAGCACCAACATACGAGCACTTAAACGTGAGATGGAATCAATAAATTTCTGATTCGGCGTACCTTGCATATCAGGATGGTTGCGTTCGAGGGTATCTAATAACCCAAAGCCAAATTTCAATTCAGGACAAAACTTGAAATATTCTAAATACAAATCACACCCAACGCCAAAATACGCCTGAACGTCAAAAGGTTTCACTAAAATAGGATCTACTTTTGAGCGAGCCAAGTTAACAGAAGGTCCTGCTCCTGCTAATAAATATGGACGGTAATTTCCCACTCTTTTCGCACTGTATTTTAAAATTAAAGGGAGTTCAACTGTCGTTGATTTTATATTGTGAATAATTGGTTCTTCCACCCTTTCGTTTGATTCCGCATTAAATGCAGAAAAGCTCAAATCACGCTGTCCTAAACCCAAGGAAGGCGTAAAACGGAGGTTTAGATATTCAAATAACCTCAAGTCCACAATCATACCCACCGTAAAACCTGGATTTAGACCATTGGAGGCTGGATACCAAATTTGTTGATTTTCATCAACAAAATTACTCGGAGTCGCTGTATAATCAGAATAATTTAATCCTAGAATAAAACCAAAATGCAACGTTTCTAAGTCAACGTTTTGCAAATTACGTATAACTCCCCTGTCAGATTGAGAAAACACGACTGAAGAAGATATGAAAACAAAAAATAGAAATAAAAAGATTTTTTTGAACATATTGAACTTGTTTTTCTTTTTATACAACAGCCAAAAGGCTTACTTATTATAAAAGAAAGAATTAAAAGGATGCTTTTTAAAGTATTTTAGCAAAAACATCGTTCTTACTGATTAATTGTTGTTCGCCAGTCAGCATATTTTTAAGTGTTACTGATTGTGCTTGCATTTCGTTTTCGCCTACTAGCACGACATAGGCAATGCCTTTTGCATCAGCGTAAGCAAGTTGTTTTTTTAATTTGGTAATATCAGGATATAATTCAGTCGAAATACCTTTTGCACGTAATTCTTTTACCAAAGAGAAACTATACAAACGTTCTTTTTCGCCGAAGGGGAGAACCAGCACCTGTGTTTTATCCATTTTATCTACTGGATAGAGTTCTAATTGATTCAATACATCATAAATACGGTCGGCTCCAAAAGAAATACCGACACCAGATACGCCTTGCATACCAAATACTCCCGTTAAATTATCGTACCTTCCACCACCCGTGATGCTTCCAATTTGTACATCTAGTGATTTCACTTCCACAATAGCTCCCGTATAATAATTGAGTCCACGAGCAAGCGTCAAATCTACTTCAATGGCTGTTTCTACGCTTGTTTCCGTTACATAATTCAATACGGTTTCCAATTCTTGCACACCTTCTATACCAATTTTGGAGGTGGCTAATACCGTTTTTAAAGTTTCCAGTTTAGCAAAATTATCGCCTGACAAGGTAATTATAGGTGTAAGGAGTTCGAGAGCTTCATCAGACAGCCCTTTTTCAAGAAGTTCTTTCTGCACATTTTCCAATCCTATTTTTTCGTATTTATCAATAGCAACAGTTATATCAACAATTTTATCTGGTGCACCAATAATTTCGGCTATACCTGAAAGTATTTTTCTGTTATTTAATTTAATAAGTACACGCAAGTTAAGACGTGCAAACACTTCATCAATAATCTGAATTAATTCTACCTCATTGAGCAAGGAATTGCTTCCTACCACATCCGCATCGCATTGAAAAAATTCACGATAGCGTCCTTTTTGTGGTCTATCAGCACGCCATACGGGCTGTATTTGATAACGCTTGAAGGGAAAAGAGATTTTATCACGATATTGCACAACAAATCGGGCAAAAGGAACGGTTAAATCGTATCGTAAACCCTTATCTGACAGCTTAGAAACTATTTTTGAACTGTCTTTTGTTTGCAGTTCTTCGGGGGACACTCCAGCTAAATAATCGCCTGAGTTAAGGATTTTGAATAATAATTTATCGCCTTCTTCTCCATATTTTCCCATCAAGGTCGATAAATTTTCCATAGCAGGCGTTTCTATCTGACTGTATCCGTACACACGAAATACATCTTTTATAGTAGAAAATATATAATTTCGCTTAGCGGTTTCTTCTGGCAAAAAATCACGTGTTCCTTTTGGTATAGAAGGTTTCATAATATCTATTATTTTTTTAAAATGCAAAGGTATGAAAAAATATGTTTTTAGCCTTTTATTCATCGCTAAAAAGAAAAATTTAGTAACTTTGAAGCCTAAACTAATTCCAACACCTATACTTATGAACATGGAAAAAATCGCTTGTATGAGGCATTTTTTTGTGATTGCAGATGCATTCTATTTCCCTCAAAATGCCTATCAATGTGCCCTAGAATTTGCTCAGGGATTTGAAAAGAACCTAAGTTTTATGGTCGTATTGAACAGCACAAACCAAAGCGATATAGAAAGCATGGAAGCATCGTGGCAAGCCAAAATAAATGATTTGCAATTAACTACAAGCGTGCCTTTAAGTATGTATGTTGTAAATACACAAATACCTGAATTTATAGTTATGACGGAGCGGACAGAAACGCCGATGCTTTTTTTTGAAATTGCTAAAAAAACATTGTTCAATAATCCCAATCAACTATTTAAAGAACTGAAAGAACTGCGTATTCCTTTTGTATTCACAAAAAACAACCAAGTGCTCAAACCGAAGCTATCCAACATCCTTGTTCCCATTGGTTTTTTGAGCGAAGAAAAAGAAAAAGCACCCTATTCATGCAATATGGGACGCTATTTAGGCTCAGAAATTATTATTTACCAAGCAAAGGATTACGGCTCTAAAACGCCGAAAAATGTAGAAAGTGTAAAAAAACTCTACGATCAATTTTCTCTTTCATACTCTGTAGTACAAGCCAATTCAGACAGTTTTGGCGTAGAAAAAGAAGCGGCAAAGGTTGCCGAAAAATTGGGTGTAGGAATGATACTCGTTTCCACTTCACGCGATTATGGACTAGATGACCTGCTCTTTGGATCGAAAGAATTACATAGTTTTAAGCATGCAAGTTGCCCCGTAATGTTTATTAATCCACGACCTGACTTATATGTTTTATGTTGGTAAAAACAAGCTAAATGTTAAATATTTACTTGTTAAAAACTATGTAAAAAATACTGCTCTGTTCAGATAAATTTTACATACCTTTGCACTGCAAAAAGAAAAAAAATTGACTAAAGTATATGAATAAGCAAAAAAAGAAAGAAGAGAGCAAGGATGTTTCTTCAAAAAAAGAAAATCGCTTCTTCTCAAAGCTTGTTAGTTTTTTTAAAAATGAGAAACTTCATTTCATTCTTGGGATGTTTCTCTTTGCTCTATCTGTATTCGGCATATTATCGCTCATTTCTTTTTTGACTTTAGGAGAAGATGACTACAACCTATTGAGCCTATCATACAATGAGTTAGCTGAACTAGATAAAGGATTTCAGAATTTTGGGGGTGTATCGGGAGCTCACTTAGCCAATCTTCTTATCAATAAATGGTTTGGTATTTCGTCCTTTTTATTGCTCTTTTTCGGCATTTCGGTAGCCTATAAATTGCTTAATCCAAATACACGCTATTCGCTATTAAATCGATTCATTTTTGCTGCTTTTTTTACTATTTGGATATCCTTGTCCTTAGGTTATTTTATGCCAGAAGTCTCCACCTTATCTTTTATCCAACTAGGAGGAAATCATGGTAATGAAATGGCAAGATTTTTAGATATTACCTTGGGTTTTAGTGGTGTGATACTTTTATTATCAATTTCAGTACTTGTTTTTATGATTATTTCTTTTGCCTCTACCTTGCCATTTTTTCAAAAAATACTTCAATTTTCAGTTTTTGACTTATTTAAAAAGAAAAAAGTGGCGAGTGATACAGATGAGCAATTAGACATAGCTGAAAGCGAACTGGAAATGACGCCAAGTGAGGAAGAAACCTTTGAAGAAGATATACCTGATGACGAGTTTGAAGTCATAGCAGAAGAAAACTCAGAGCTTAATTTTGAGATTTCCATGGTGGAAAATGAAGATTCTCAATTAGTAGAAGACATACCTCAGGAGACTGTTGAGACAGAAATTGCCCCAGAAGAACTGAAGGAAGCACCCGAGGAAGGGGAAATAAAATTACAAATAGAAGAAGGTGTAAAAGAAGAAATATATGATAAACTCGCTGAATTGGGCGAGTATGATTCTACACTCGATTTGCCTCATTACAAATACCCTACCTTTGATTTATTACAAAAATATGATGCAAACAACGAAATAAACCTAGAAGAGCAATCAGCTAATAAAAACAGAATTCTTGATACTCTAGAGAATTATGGCATTAAGATAAAAGAAATTAAAGCCACCGTGGGTGCTACTGTTACTCTATATGAAATAATACCAGAAGCGGGTGTTCGCATTTCTAAAATTCGTAACTTAGAGGATGATATTGCTTTGAGCTTATCGGCTTTAGGCATTCGTATTATTGCTCCTATTCCTGGCAAAGGAACTATCGGTATTGAAGTACCAAACAAAAATCCACAAATAGTTTCGATGCACTCTGTGATCGCTTCTAAAAAGTTTCAGGAGGTGAAACACGAACTACCTATTGTGTTTGGAAAAACAATTACCAACGAGGTATTTACAGTCGATTTGTGTAAAATGCCTCATATCCTAGTAGCAGGTGCTACAGGACAAGGAAAGTCAGTTGGGCTAAACGCGATTATCACATCTTTACTTTACAAGAAGCATCCTTCGCAACTTAAATTTGTACTTATCGACCCTAAGAAAGTTGAGTTTAGTATATACTCTAATATAGAGAAATATTTCTTGGCGAAACTGCCAGATGCCGATGAACCCATTATAACTGACGTAACCAAAGTCGTGCAAACGCTTAATTCCTTAACCAAGGAAATGGACGCACGCTACGATTTACTTAAAAAAGCACATGTACGAACCATTATCGAATACAATGGTAAATTTGTAAAACGCATTCTCAACCCAGAAAAAGGACACCGTTTTCTTCCTTATATAGTCGTGATTATTGATGAGTTTGGTGATTTGATTATGACTGCTGGAAAAGACATTGAATTACCTATTGCACGTATAGCACAATTGGCAAGAGCCGTAGGTATTCACATGATTATTGCAACTCAACGACCATCGACAAATATTATTACTGGAAGTATAAAAGCCAACTTCCCTGCCCGTGTGGCTTTCAAAGTATCGTCGATGATTGACTCTCGTACTATCTTAGATTGCCCTGGAGCGAATCAGTTAATCGGTAGAGGCGACATGCTCATTTCACAAGGCAGTGATTTAGTACGTATTCAATGTGCTTTTGTAGACACACCTGAAATTGACAGAATTTGTAGTTACATTGAGGGTCAACGAGGATTCCCTGCCCCATTCTATTTGCCAGAGGCAGATGTTTCTAACGGTGGAGATACAAATATCAGCGGTGTAGATTTATCACAACGCGACCCCATGTTTGAAGAGGCTGCAAGGTTACTCGTAATACATCAGCAAGGTTCAACCTCGATGATTCAGCGTAAATTTTCTATCGGCTACAACCGTGCTGGACGCATTGTTGATCAACTAGAAGCTGTGGGCATTTTGGGACCACCAGACGGAAGTAAACCTCGTCAAGTATTAGTACAAGATGATGTACAATTAGAACGTATCTTATTAAATCTAAAATAACATAAGTAGAAACATGAAAAGAGACACAGCTATTTTTGAGATAATCGAAAAAGAAAGAAAGCGTCAATTAAAAGGAATTGAGCTTATTGCATCTGAAAACTTCGTAAGTGAGCAAGTAATGGAAGCGATGGGTTCTTGCTTAACCAACAAGTACGCAGAAGGTTATCCAGGAAAAAGATATTATGGTGGATGTGATGTTGTTGATTTGAGCGAACAACTCGCTATCGATCGATTAAAAGAACTATTTGGTGCTGAATGGGCAAACGTACAACCCCACTCTGGTGCACAAGCAAATGCAGCCGTTTTCTTAGCATGTATGAATCCTGGCGACAAATTTTTAGGCTTAAACCTATCTCATGGTGGACACCTATCGCACGGTTCATTGGTAAACAGTTCTGGCATATTGTACCATCCATTAGAATACAATGTAAAAGCTGAAACAGGAAGAGTTGATTACGACCAAATGGAAGAAGTAGCAATGAAAGAAAAGCCAAAAGTAATTGTTGGTGGAGCTTCTGCTTATTCTCGCGATTGGGATTACGCTCGCATGCGTAAAATTGCTGATCAAGTTGGTGCATTGCTTATGATTGATATGGCACACCCTGCTGGGCTTATTGCTGGTGGATTATTAAACAACCCGCTAAAACATGCACACATCGTAACTTCTACTACGCACAAAACTCTGAGAGGTCCACGTGGAGGTATTATTTTGTTAGGCAAAGATTTTCCTAACCCATGGGGGAAAACAACTCCAAAAGGGGAAATAAAAATGATGTCTGCCTTATTAGATTCTGCCGTTTTTCCAGGTATTCAAGGAGGACCGCTTGAGCACGTAATTGCTGCCAAGGCCGTTTCTTTTGGAGAAGCATTATTGCCAGAATATGCGGTGTATCAAAAACAAGTACAAAAAAATGCTGCTACCTTAGCAAATGCATTTATCGAAAAAGGATACAAAATTATCTCTGATGGTACAGATAACCACTCAATGCTGATTGATTTGCGTGCTAAGTTCCCTGATTTAACAGGTAAAATTGCGGAAAAAGCACTTGAAAAAGCGGATATTACTGTAAATAAAAACATGGTACCGTTTGATAGTCGCAGCCCATTCCTTACATCGGGTATCCGTGTAGGAACACCCGCTATTACTACGCGTGGAACAAAAGAAGACATGATGCTCGAAATAGCTACATTAATGGATACTGTATTGTGCAATCCTGAAGATTCACAAGTAATAGCTTCTGTTCGTGGAAAAGTAAACGACATGATGACTACATATCCTTTATTTGCTTATTAAATAACCTAATTATATACAAGTGAAAACTAAAACCGTTAATCAAACTGCTCCTTTTAAAGTATTTGCTGGAACCAAATCAAGGTATTTAGCTGAGCAAATTTGCGAAAGCATAGGATGCCATCTTGGTGAAATGAATATTCAATATTTTGCTGATGGAGAGTTTGCTGTTTCGTATGAAGAATCGATTCGTGGAGATGAAGTCTTCTTAGTACAATCAACTTTTCCAAATTCTGACAATATCATGGAGTTACTATTGATGATTGATGCTGCCAAAAGAGCATCAGCACGCAAGATAGTAGCCGTAATACCCTATTTTGGATGGGCACGTCAGGACAGAAAAGACAAACCTCGTGTATCTATTGGGGCTAAAATGATAGCAGATATGCTTGGAGTAGCTGGTGTTAACCGTTTAATTGCACTTGATTTGCATGCAGACCAAATACAAGGGTTTTTCAACGTTCCTGTTGATCACCTCTACGCCTCATCTATTTTCTTGCCTTATATACAATCGCTTAAGCTCAAAGATTTAGTAATAGCATCACCCGATGTAGGAGGTTCTAAAAGAGCCAATACCTATGCAAAACATTTGGGTGTTGATTTAGTATTATGCCACAAAACACGTATTAAAGCAAATGAAGTAGAAGGCATCAAAATTATTGGTGATATACAAGGTAAAAACGTGATTTTAGTTGATGATATGGTTGATACTGCTGGTACAATAACCAAAGCTGCTGATATTATGATTTCAGAAGGTGCGTTGTCTGTAAGAGCCATTGCATCGCATGCGGTACTATCAGACCCTGCTGTTCAACGTATTGAGCAATCAAAATTGACAGAAATCATCTTTACCAATTCAATTCCGTTGAAAAAAGAAAGTTCAAAAATAAAAATATTGAGTATAGCCGATTTATTAGGAGACACCATTTTGCGTGTAAACACCAATGAATCAATCAGCTCAAGCTACCTAACATAAGTATTAGTTAACAACACTACTTATAGAAATAGCTACCCTTGAGGGTAGTTATTTCTATTTTAGATATATACATCATCATGCGAAAACAGAAAAAAAACTTACCTCTATTAGAAAACGTAACCATTACAGATGTAGCTGCCGAAGGGAAAGCAATTACCCGTTACAATGATTTGGTTGTATTCGTTCCCTTTGTAGTACCTGGAGATGTGGTGGATATACAGCTAACTCGCAAGAAAAATTCGTATGCAGAAGGCAAAGTAGTGGCTATTCATTCATTTTCAGCTGATAGAGCTGAGCCATTTTGCGAACATTTTGGTATATGTGGTGGTTGTAAATGGCAAAACTTGCCCTACTCCGAACAATTGAAGTACAAACAAAAGCAAGTAGTGGATAACATTATTCGCATAGGAAAAGTAGAGTCGCCTAACCTGCTCCCTATCGTTGGATCTAAGCAAACTAGGTTTTACCGCAATAAATTAGAATATACGTTTTCGGACAAAGCATGGATGGATTATGAAACACTTAAATCGGGTGCTCCACGCACTGCGGCTGTCGGTTTTCATATACCTGGTATGTTCGATAAAGTGTTGCACGTGAATAAATGTTGGTTACAAGATGATATTTCGAACAAAATTCGCAATACAGTACACGTATACTGCCAAGATAAAGGTGTTACTTATTTTGACATAAAAGAACATACAGGTATGATGCGAAACCTCATTGTACGCACTACGAGTACAGGAGAACTAATGGTCATCGTCGTATTTTACGAAAACAATGAAGATATTGTACTAGATATGCTTACGCACCTATCGAACGAAGTGCCAAGCATCACGTCTTTATTGTACATACACAATGCGAAAGCCAACGATACTATTTTCGACCAAGCTGTTACCGTTTTTAAAGGAAACGACTATATCATGGAAGAAATGGAAGGCTTGCAATTTAAAATTGGACCAAAATCTTTCTATCAAACCAACAGTTTACAAGCTTACGAACTGTATAAAATAACACGTGAATTTGCCTCACTTACTGGCGAAGAAGTTGTGTATGATTTGTACACTGGTACTGGTACAATTGCTAATTTTGTTGCCAAAAATGCAAAAAAAGTAATTGGAATCGAATATGTACCCGAAGCCATTGAAGATGCGAAAGTAAATGCAAAAATCAACAACATTCTCAATACGGAGTTTTTTGCTGGTGATATGAAAGATATTCTTACGGCCTCTTTTATTGACCAACATGGAAAACCTGATGTGGTAATTACAGACCCACCACGAGCAGGTATGCATGATGATGTACTGAGAGCTTTGCTTTTTGCTTCTCCAAAAAAGATTGTGTATGTAAGTTGCAATCCCGCTACGCAAGCGCGTGATATTCAGATATTATCAGAAAAATACCAACTAGAAAAAATACAGCCTGTAGATATGTTTCCACATACGCACCATGTAGAAAGTGTGGCTTTATTAACGCTAAAAGAATAAGTAGCATATGCCTTTCCACATTGCATATTACCCTTCTCCTATCGGATTGCTTGAGCTAAAAGCTTCGGCAACACACCTTGTGGGAATACGTGTCGTAGATGCAATGGAGAAAGAATACAATGAATCGTCTGCTATCATTGATATATGTAGGAGGCAATTAAATTTGTATTTTGCCAATCAACTCAGCGAATTTACGATACCCGTACACTTTTCAGAGAATAGTTCATCCTTTAATAGCAAAGTATGGCAAGCTTTGATGACCATTCCGTATGGTAGTACCGTATCTTACCAAAAGATTGCTACAATTATCGAACACCCACACAGCGAAAGGGCTATTGGAAATGCATGTCGGAAAAATCCTTTGTTGGTTGTTTTTCCCTGTCATAGAGTAGTAAGGACTGATGGCAAACTAGGTGGTTATGTAGCAGGCATAGAAGCAAAACAGTATTTATTAAATATGGAACAAATAAAAAAGAGCTAGGCAATAATGCCTAGCTCTTTAAATGTTAAATGGTTTTTATTACTAATTTTCTATAATAGTGTAATCAAAGATAAAATCAAAAAATTTAAATATATGTTCCATTCCTTTTTTTATTATTCCTTCTTCTTTCATAATTGTATGTTTTATATTCATTAAATACTCATCGTAATATAAATTACGGTTATTTTTGATGTTTGTTTTTGTTTTTTGTAGCGTGTCCGAAAAGTAAATCAAACAGCTTAAGGTCATTGATGCCTCTATATGTTATTGTATTATACATGATTCTATTTTTTATGTGTTTATAATCTAAAATATGCCGATTACTTATTTTTATTATCTCTTTTATTTGACTGGCGGAAGAGAATATTAAATATCTTTAAATCTTCTATTCCTCTATATGTTATTGTGTTGTACATAATTAGTAAGTTTTACTTAGTTATTACTTTAGTACATCTGACACTGGGATATACTATTTATTATTTTTTTCTTTTTTCATTGTTTCTTCTTTCAGCACTTGAATGTCCCAAGATGATGTCAAACAATTTTAAGTCCTCAAGACCTTTATATGTCATTGCTGTGTACATAATTGTATCGTTTTAGGTTATTCACTCGTTTTGTACATGTTGCCATTTGCAACCTTTTTTTCTTTGACTCTTAATCTTTTAAAAATAAAGAGTTCAAAGCTTGATTTTCTGTCATACTTTTTTCTCCTATCATTTTATTTGTGAATTGTTTAATTAGCCACTCTCTCTAGAATGCACTACAAATATATGCTGTAAAACATATATTTCACAAACAATGCAAGTATAATAGTTAAGAAAAGGGGGTAAAAATGGGTTTTAGGCTAAAAAACCAGCCCAAACGAAGCAGTTTTGAAATAATTTTGTAATATCCACCTGTTTTGGGAAGATTCCAAAGACAGAAGAACCTGAGCCAGACATGGAGGCATATAAAGCTCCTTGCTCGTACAAATTATATTTAATCATTTCAATATCAGGATATTGAATAAAAACAGATTTCTCAAAATCATTAATAACACAGTGTTTCCACTCTTCTATAGGTATCGTATTAATGGATTTTAAATTAAACGGAGCTGCTTTAGGAGCAATATTTCTAAATGCATCGGGAGTCGATACATGTATAGGCGATTTTACTAAAACAAGGTAATAACCGGCTAACGAAAAGGAAATAGGGTGAAACTCATTGCCAATTCCAGTTGCAAATACTGGCTTATTCTGAATAAAGAAGGGGCAATCGGCACCAATCTGTGCGGCTAGTCTTTCTAGTTCTTGCAATGTTATACCTAACGAGAAAGAATCATTTAATAAACTCAGCGTACAAGCGGCATCAGCTGATCCACCTCCTAAGCCTGCACCAAAAGGAATATTTTTTTCTAAAATGAACTCTATGGAGGGTAATTCGTACGACTGATTGAGCAGATTATACGCTTTCATTATCAAATTATCGTTTATATTGCCATCAATACGCATGCCGTCGATACGCAGAGAGGATTCGGGAGTATCCACAACGGTAGCCTCAATTTTATCAACTAATGGAATAGGATAAAAAATCGTTTCTAAATTATGGTAACCATCCAATCTTTTTTCGGTTACAAATAACCCTATATTTATTTTTGCGTTTGGAAAAGTAATCATATAAACTAAATGTATAGACAAAGGTATAACTTTTCAACAATTAAATAGCTGGATTGTTGAAAAATACCTTTTCTAAATAGCAAAAAAAGTGCTACTTTTGAACCTCGTAAGTAGGAAAGATGGAAAAAACAAAAAAGTCACGCAAGAAAGAACCAGAATACGGCAAAGTACCGCAGTATGTGGTATCTGAATATGGAGGAAAACTTCCTCCGCAAGCCATAGAACTAGAAGAAGTAGTACTAGGTGCTCTTATGCTTGAAAAAGATGCGTATGTAGCAGTATGTGAATTTTTGAAATCAGAATGTTTTTACAAAGACATCCATCAAACTATTTACGAAGCTATCACACAGCTATCGCAGAATCAAGAGCCAGTGGATTTGCTTACGGTTGCTCAGCAACTAAAGCGTATGGGCAAGCTCGAAGAAGTCGGCGGACAAGCTTTTATCTCTGAATTAACAGGAAAAGTAGCCTCTGCAGCTAATATTGAGTATCACGCGCAGATTATTGTACAAAAATACCTTTCGAGAGAGCTAATTCGCATTTCTTCTGATATACAGAAAAAAGCCTACGATGAGAAACAAGACGTAGATGAACTAATGCAAGATGCAGAAGGTCAACTATTTGAAATTACTCAGCGTAACTTGAAAAAAGATGTTACACACATTCAGCCCATCATCAGCCAAGCGATTGATTTAATCGAAATAGCGAGTAACAAACAAGATGGATATACAGGTATTCCTTCAGGATTTAATGGCTTAGATGAAATTACATCAGGCTGGCAAAAATCAGACTTAGTAGTTATCGCCGCCCGCCCAGCCATGGGAAAAACAGCATTTGTACTTTCAATGGCACGCAATATGGCGTTAGATTTTAATGTACCTGTAGCTGTATTCTCTCTGGAGATGTCAAACATCCAGTTAGTCAACCGTTTAATCGTAAACGTTTCCGAAATTGAAGGCGATAAAATTAAGCGCGGAAGATTGGCTCCATTTGAATGGGAACAACTACGTTTGCGTACAGCACAACTTCAAAAAGCTCCCGTATATGTAGATGATACACCTAGTTTATCGGTATTTGAACTACGTACAAAAGCTCGCCGTTTAGTAAAAGAACACAAAATTCAGTGTATCATCATTGACTATTTACAATTGATGAACGCAAGTGGTATGACCTATGGTAGCCGTGAGCAAGAGGTAAGTATCATTTCACGTTCGCTAAAAGGATTGGCAAAAGAATTAAACCTGCCCATTATTGCCTTATCTCAATTAAATCGGGGTGTAGAAGGACGTACTGGTGCTGACAAGCGACCACAGTTATCCGATTTACGTGAATCGGGAGCCATTGAGCAAGATGCAGATATGGTGCTATTTATTCACCGACCCGAATATTATAAAATTACGCAAGACGAGCACGGTAATTCCTTGTTAGGAATAGCGGAAATTATCATTGCCAAGCATCGTAACGGATCTACGGGTGATGTCCGTTTACGTTTTAAACAAGATTACATTAAGTTTACCAACTTGGAAAATGACAATCTGTACACTGAATTTCAGAGCAAAGGAATTGACGGAGGCGAACAGCAATTCTTATCAGAAAACTCTCAATCGCAACCAGGTTCACCATTTTAATTTAACGACACAATAGACATGCAACATTTATTATTACTAGGAGATGAAGCAATAGCACAAGGAGCTATTGATGGGGGTATTTCTGGAGTATATGCCTATCCAGGAACTCCTTCTACTGAAATTGCAACATATGTGCAAGAAACGACAGAGAATGCAAAAATCCACAGCAACTGGTCAGTAAACGAAAAAACTGCCATGGAAGCTGCCATGGGTTTATCATATGTAGGTAAACGAGCACTTGTTTGCATGAAACACGTAGGCTTAAATGTAGCTGCTGATGCTTTTATTAATGCTGCTATTACAGGAATTAATGGAGGTGTGGTTGTACTTGTTGCCGATGACCCTTCGATGCACTCATCTCAAAACGAGCAAGATTCACGTTTTTATGGCAAATTTGCCTTGTTGCCCATCTTAGAGCCTTCGAATCAACAAGAGGCCTATGACATGACGTATGAGGGATTTGAATTATCAGAAAAATTGGGCTATCCTGTTTTAATGCGTATTACCACTCGCTTAGCACACTCTCGCGCTGGGATTATTCGCAAAACACTCAAACCACAAAACTCTTTTTCGTTACCAACGGATAGAAAACAATTTATTTTGTTGCCTGCTATTGCTCGCATTCGCTACAGTAAATTATTGGCGGCACAAGAGGGTTTTGAAAAGGAATCTGAAAATTCTATTTTCAACACCTACATAGACGGAAAAAACAAAAAAATAGGTGTTATTGCTTGCGGACTGGTATACAATTACGTAATGGAAAACTTCCCCGATGGCTGCGATTACCCTATCGTAAAAATTGGACAATATCCTTTGCCTCGCACACATATAGAGAAATTAATTGCCGAATGCGAAACT
This sequence comes from Paludibacteraceae bacterium, assembly GCA_017986765.1. GTDB lineage: Bacteria > Bacteroidota > Bacteroidia > Bacteroidales > Paludibacteraceae > JAAYPI01. The sequence continues at coordinate 18,986 of JAGNUZ010000002.1, forward strand.
ATTTTAGTAGTAGAAGATGGCTATCCCTTGGTAGAAGAATTACTGAAAGGATATACAGGCAAAGGCATACATGTAAAAGGTAAATTAGATGGTACACTACCCCGTCAAGGAGAATTAAATCCCAACAACGTAGGTAGCGCATTTGGCTTTACCGTTACCAGAAAACAAGCTATTCCTGAAATCGTAAAAATGCGTCCACCCTCCTTATGCAAGGGATGCGGACATATTGATATGTACGAAGCCTTAGTAAGTGTGCTGAAAGAATACCCATTATCGCGTGTTTTTGGCGACATTGGTTGCTACACACTCGGTGCATTACCTCCCTATACTGGCATAGATACGTGCTTAGATATGGGTGCATCTATCACTATGGCAAAAGGGGCTGCCGATGGCGGATTGGAACATTCGATTGCTGTAATTGGCGATTCGACTTTTACACATTCTGGCATTACGGGACTGATTGATGTGGTGAATGACAAAAGCATTGTTACCGTCATCATTTCGGACAACGAAACTACTGCTATGACTGGCGGACAGACCTCTTCTGGCACTGGAAAAATAGAAGCTATTTGCGAAGCTGTAGGTGTAGATCCTGCCCATATTCGCGTATTTGAGCCATTAAAAAAGAATTATGATATGATGGTACAAATCATAAAAGAAGAAATAGAGTACAAAGGGGTATCTGTTATCATTCCACGTAGAGAGTGTATTCAAACGTTAAAACGCAAAAAAAAGTAAACTAAAACCATGAAAATAGACATAATTTTATCGGGTGTAGGCGGACAAGGGATCTTATCCATTGCGGCAGTTATCGGACAAGCTGCTCTCGAAAACAAGTATTACATGAAACAATCAGAAGTGCACGGCATGAGCCAACGAGGTGGTGATGTACAAGCCAACTTGCGCATTTCTGACAAGCCGATTTTTTCTGATTTAATTGCATTGGAACAAGCTGACCTCATTTTGTCACTCGAACCCATGGAAGCGTTACGCTATCTTCCTTATATTAAAGAAGATGGCTGGATTGTAACAAATGCGGCTCCGTTTAAAAACATTTCCACCTATCCAAACGAAGCAGATATTGAAGATGAAATTAAACAGCATCCGAATCATATATTGTTGAATGTGGAGGATATTGCCAAGGAAATTGGTTCTTCTCGTGCTGCAAATATGGTTCTTTTAGGTGCAGCTCTACCCTTTTTACGCTTGGCAGAAGAAGATGTAGAGGATGCTATACGGGTTATTTTTGACAAAAAAGGACCTGAGATAATAGACTTAAATATTCGTGCTTTACACGCAGGCACATTGATAACGAAAAATACATTAAACAAATAATTAAAACACTATGCTTAAAGACATTTTATCTGTAACCGGAAAATTCGGTCTTTTTAAATTATTATCAGGAAACAAAAAAATGGTGATTGCAGAATCCTTAGTAGATGGCAAAAGATTACCCATTCATGCACATGAAAAAGTAATATCCTTGGCAGATATTGCTATCTATACAGATACAGAGGAGATTCCTTTACGTGATGTATTTACTACGCTCAAAGAAAAAAGCGAAGGCAAACAAAGTCTTAACCCCAAAGTAGCCAGCAAAGAGGAATTAAAAAAACATTTTGAAACAATTTTGCCCGATTACGACCAAGATAGAGTGCATTATAGTGATATTAAAAAAGTATATGCGTGGTATAACTTGTTAATTGCTAACGACATCACCGATTTTTCGGAAGAAACCGAAGGAGAGGTCGCTGAATAAAATAGTATTAAAAAAAGGTCTTGTTGTTAGTACGTAATACCTATATATCAAGACCTTATTTTATATAGTAACAAAATTTATCAGAAAGTAAATCCTTGTTTTTTGATAAAATCAAGCAACATAGCAGAAAATGTTTCGTTATTCTTTTTCGTATAACGAACATCTGTAAATACTTGTGCTAAGGTTTCTTTGTTATTATCCGCTACAAATTGTTTCATTTCTGGCAAATTCTCTTTTTCAGCATATAAGTGTTGAATGGATTCTTTGGAATAATCGTGATACACTTCTTTATGGATAAGTCCTTGTAAGGGTAATCTGTCCGTTTTTATTGGAATATTAACAGGATAACCAAGTGTAATAGTCGTTATCGGCACAACTAATCGAGGCAGTTGCAGAATGGTACTAATCTTTTCGGTCAAGTAATTCGTTGTACCAAAATAGCAAATACCCAAACCTTTCGATTCTGCTGCAATGGCAAACGTTTGTGCCATAATAGTAGCATCAATAGCTGCAGTAAAGAACGATATAAAATTTTCGTAGCCCGGAATAGCCTTATTATATTCGCACCATTGAGTAAATCGATTGAAATCGGCACAGAAAGTAAGCACAACGGGAGCTTGAGTAATGGAGGGCTGATTAAAATGACACGGAGCTAGTTGTTGTTTCATCTCTTCATCTCGTGTAACTACTACACTATACAACTGCATATTACCCGTATTAGAAGCCCTAAAAGCGGCCTCAAATAACTCATTTAAAGTTTCATCTAATACTGGTTCATAGGTATATTGACGAACAGTCGCTCTATCTTTTAAAAATTCAATCATAATATTCTAATATTTAATTTGATCACAAATATACAGAATATATTTGAGTATAAAAATACATTTAACATTTGAAATAATACACATATCATTTTTTTTCAACAACTTCAATGAGATGTATTTTTTACAATAAACTCACAATCAGAAATATATGAATTATTATCAGAAACTCTTAAGATAATATGATAAATACAATTGTTTTTTTGTGCATTATTTTATTAAAAATAGTTTTGCTAGATGAAAAAAATAGCGTAACATTGTTGTCTCATAAAAAAATAAAAATAAAATTTTCAACCTTCATAAAATCAATATCTTATAAAAATGGAACAAAAAACGTACACATTTGACGAAGCATTACAAGCATCCATACCCTATTTTGGAGGAGATGAGCTAGCAGCAAAAGTTTGGGTTAACAAATATGCCTTAAAAGATTCGTATGGCAATATTTTTGAAAAAACGCCAGATGATATGCACTGGCGCTTAGCAAATGAAATTGCTCGCATTGAATCGAAATACCCAAACGCCTTAACAGCAGATGAATTGTTTGAATTAATGAGAGATTTTAAGTATATTGTTCCACAAGGTAGCCCCATGACAGGCATTGGTAATCACCATCAAATTGCTTCGTTATCTAACTGTTTTGTTATAGGATTTACTGGAGAATCAGATTCTTATGGTGCGGTAATTAAAATAGACGAGGAGCAAGTTCAATTGATGAAACGCAGAGGTGGTGTTGGACACGACCTATCTCACATCCGCCCCATCGGATCACCCGTTAAGAATTCCGCTTTAACTTCCACAGGTATTGTTCCCTTTATGGAACGTTACTCAAACTCAACCAGAGAAGTAGCACAAGACGGACGTAGAGGTGCTTTAATGTTAAGCGTTTCTATCAAACACCCTGACGCAGAGTCATTTATTGATGCAAAAATGGAGCAAGGAAAAGTAACTGGTGCAAACGTATCGGTAAAAATGCACGATGATTTTATGAATGCCATCATCAATAAAACGCCTTACGTACAACAATATCCTGTATATGCCAAAGAGCCTAAATTCAAAAAAGAAATTGATGCCGATAAATTGTGGCAAAAAATTGTGCACAATGCATGGAAATCCGCCGAACCTGGTGTGTTATTTTGGGATACAATTATCAAAGAATCACTTCCCGATTGCTATGCCGATTTAGGATACAAAACTGTATCGACCAATCCATGTGGAGAAATTCCATTGTGTCCGTATGACAGCTGTCGCTTGTTAGCTGTAAACTTATATTCTTATGTAGAGAATCCATTTACACCTCAAGCTAAATTCAATTTTGAGTTATTTAAAAAACATGCAGGATTAGCCCAAAAAATAATGGACGACATTATTGATTTGGAAATGGAAAAAATTGATAAAATTCTTCAAAAAATTGCTTCTGACCCTGAAGAAGAAGCAATTAAATTAACCGAACAAGAATTGTGGTTGAAAATTAAGCACAAAACTGAAAAAGGACGTAGAACAGGAGTTGGCACAACTGCCGAAGGCGATATGCTCGCTGCTTTAGGCTTGCGTTATGGCACTGAAGAGGCTAGTGATTTTGCAGAATTGGTACACAAAATATTGGCTGTCGAAGCATACCGCTCGTCTGTAAAAATGGCAATGGATAGAGGCGCTTTCGAAGTGTATAATACTGAAAGAGAGAAAGATAATCCTTTTGTATTGCGTTTAAAAGAAGCAGATCCAGAATTATATAGAGAAATGGCTATTTATGGTCGTAGAAATATTGCCTGCTTAACCATTGCTCCGACGGGAACTACAAGTATGATGACGCAAACAACATCTGGTATTGAACCTGTATTTATGCCTGTGTACAAAAGACGTAGAAAAGTAAACCCGAACGATCAAGATATACGTGTTGATTTTGTGGACGAAGTTGGCGACAGCTGGGAAGAATACATGGTGTTTCACCACAAATTTGTTACTTGGATGGAGGCAAACGGCTATCCTGTTGCCAACAAATACACCTCTGATGAGATAGATGAATTGGTAACTAGATCTCCTTACTTCAAAGCAACTTCGGCAGATGTAGATTGGTTGCAAAAAATACACATGCAAGGTCGTGTTCAAAAATGGGTTGACCATTCGATAAGCGTTACAATTAATTTACCAAATGATGCAACGGAAGAATTAGTAGGTCAACTATACATTGAAGCATGGAGAAGTGGCTGCAAAGGATGTACCGTATATAGAGATGGTTCTCGCTCAGGTGTACTTCTTGCTGCTACCAAGGAAGAAAGAAAAGAGAAAGACCCATGCAATTGCTATCCTGAAATTACCCCTAAGCGTCCAAAAGAACTAGACTGCGAGATTGTTCGTTTTCAAAACAACAAAGAAAAATGGATTGCTTTTGTTGGTTTACTTGAAGACAGACCTTACGAAATTTTTACAGGTTTGGCTGATGATGACGATGGTATTTTGTTGCCAAAAAATATCACTACAGGTAAGATTATCCGGAACTTAAACGAAGAAACAGGTGTAAAAAGTTACGACTTCCAATTCTCTAATAAACGAGGATACAAAACGACAGTAGAAGGATTATCGCATAAATTTAACCCTGAATATTGGAACTATGCCAAATTAATTTCTGGTGTATTGCGTTACGGAATGCCTATTGACCAAGTAGTTAGACTAGTAAACGGATTGCAATTAAACAACGAATCCATCAATACATGGAAAAATGGTGTGGAGCGTGCCTTGAAGAAATACATTCCTGATGGCACACAAGCCAACGGTCAAATGTGTCCAAAATGTGGCGACACCTTGGTATTTGAAGAAGGATGTTTGATTTGTAAAAAATGCGGTTACTCTAAATGCGGTAGCTAATACATATAACAATTAGGGTGTCAAAAGCACCCTAATTTATTTTATAGAACTATCTATTATGACAAAGAAAACAGTACTTTTAACAGGAGGCTCTTCTGGCATTGGCTTAGCAACGGCTACCCTATTGTCAAACGAAGGATTTACCGTATATGCTACCTCACGCAGTGGTTCTATTCCAGTAGAACACCCTTCTATCCATTTTATAAAAGCAGATGTTAATAATACAGACCAAATGCGCAAGCTTGTGCAATACATCATTCAAGTGCATGGAACACTAGATACGGTTATTTGCAACGCAGGCAATGGCATAGCGGGTTCAATAGAAGATTGCTCTATGGAGGAAATTCGTTTCCAACTCGAAACAAACTTTTTTGGCGTAGTCAATACGGTTCAAGCCTGCCTTCCCTCTCTGAGAAAAAATTCAAGTGGACAGATTCTCATTATTTCTTCCTTGGCTGCCGTAGTTCCTATACCTTATCAGGCTTTTTATGCGGCGAGCAAATCAGCATCCAATATACTCGCACAAGCTCTTGCTATCGAAGTAAAACCATTTAATATACAAGTATGTAGCGTATTACCTGGTGATACTAAAACAAATTTTACGCAAGCACGAAACTATGCAACTCTTTCTAAATCAGAGGATTCTGCATATTTAAAAAAAATGTTGACTTCGGTCAAAAAGATGGAAGATGACGAACAAAACGGAATGACATCTGATTCTGTAGCACGCATTATTGTGGCAGAAGTAAAAGCAAAGAAAATGAGAAATGTGGTAGTGCCTGGTTTTAGCAATAAAATATTTTATACTTTAGCTCGTATATTACCAAGTAAATTAATCATAGCCATCCTCAACAAGCTATACAATTAAAAGGATTAAACAACTATATATAGAGCGTTTATTACACAATAGCACTCTCCTTTTTTTTCTGCTCCAATTCTTCGGAGAGCAATTCCCATTCGTAGCATTTTTGTTCTAAAACATGTTTTTTCTGGGTATATTTAGCCACAAAAGTCATATCTGAAGCATTATTGGGCAGCTCCATGGCTTTTTCAATATCAGCGAGTTCGGCTTCAAGTTGAATGATTTCCTTTTCGCAGGTTTCAACTAACTTTTCAGCTTTACGTAAGGATTTAATTATTTCCTTGCGATCTTCATAACTCATTTTAGTATCTACTACCTCGGGTTTACTCGCATTCAATTCAGTAGCCACAGAGGGAGTTTTCTTTTCTATGTCATGCACAGAAGTCATTTGTTTTTTTTGCAAAAAATCATACACGCCTCCAATGTGTTCAACTATCTTTTTATCAGTAAATTCAAAGACCTTCGTAACTAACCCATCTAAAAACTCACGGTCGTGCGATACCACAATAACGGTACCATCAAACTCTTGAATTGCTTGTTTCAATACATCTTTTGAACGAATATCTAAGTGATTGGTAGGCTCATCTAAGATAAGCAAATTCACAGGATGTAGCAGTAAACGTATCATAGCCAAGCGACTACGCTCGCCTCCCGAAAGGACTTTTACCTTCTTGTCTGCCTCTTCGCCTCCAAACATAAAACCACCCAAGATATCGCGGATTCTTGTACGGATATCTCCTACCGCTACATCGTCAATGGTGGCAAATACCGTTTTGCTTTCGTCCAACAAAGATGCTTGATTCTGAGCAAAATAACCAATTTGCACATTATGTCCAAGAGTTAATTTTCCTCCATATTGGATCTCGCCCATAATACATTTTACGAGCGTCGATTTTCCCTCTCCATTTTTACCAACAAAGGCAATTTTTTCTCCTCGTTTGATGGTAAAATCAACACCTGAAAAAACTACATGCTCACCATATATTTTACCCAACCCTTCGGCTATAAGCGGAAAACTTCCAGAGCGAGGTGCTGGCGGAAACTTCAATCGCAACGAAGCATTATCTTCCTCATCAACCTCTATTCTATCTATTTTTTCTAATTGCTTAATCCGACTTTGCACCTGTATGGCTTTCGATGTTTTATACCTAAAACGTTCAATAAATTCCTCTGTATCTTGAATTTGTTTTTGTTGATTTTCAAATGCACGCAATTGTTGCTCTCTACGTTCTTTGCGTAATTCTAAATAAGTAGAATAAGTAGCTTTGTAATCAAACATTTTGCCCATGCTCAACTCAATAGTACGTGTAGTAACAGCGTTGATAAAGGCCTTATCGTGAGACACCAACATAACGGCATTGGCTCGAGTAGCCAAAAAACTCTCTAACCATTGAATGGATTCAATATCTAAGTGGTTGGTAGGCTCATCAAGCAACAATACATCTGGGCGTTGCAACAAAAGTTTAGCCAACTCAATACGCATACGCCAACCTCCACTAAATTCTTTGGTCGAACGGAGCAAATCAGCACGAGAGAAACCGAGTCCAAACAACGTTCGTTCAATGTCGGCTACATAGTTAACACCACCCAGCATATTGAGCCGTTCGTTCAAATGCGTAATTTCTTCTATTAAAGCATGGTAATCGTCTGATTCATAATCCATTCTTTCACAGAGAGACACATTTTTCTCTTCTATTTCTTGCTGAATATCCACAATATAAGCAAATGCTTTTTCTGCTTCTTCGTACACCGTAGCATCATCGCTATGTATCATGTGCTGAGGCAAGTAGCCAATAGTAATATCTTTGGGTATGCCACACCTCCCTCGTGTAGGCTCTTGCATACCTGCAATAATTTTTAGCATGGTACTTTTTCCTGCACCGTTTTTGCCCACTAAGGCTATTCTATCCTTTTTATTAATAACATACGAGATATTGTCAAACAATGCTCTCGTCCCAAATTCTACCGTAAGTCCTTCTATTGAAATCATACGACAAAGATAAAAGGTATTTTGTCAATACTGAAATTTTAATCACTCTGTATCCTTATATTTGTAATAAATAATGTATTTTTGTTGACAAACACAATGAGCCTGTATATGACCCCATTTTTACAACAGCTAGCCCGCATCTTTTATCAGACATACAAAGAAGAAGTATCCAATTTTTGTTTTGTATTCCCCAATAGACGTTCAGGTTTATTTTTTGAAAAATACTTGATTGAAGAAGCAAAAATGACCTTCTTTTCTCCGCAAATAACTACTACCACTGATTTCTTTTCTCAGCTATCGCAATCGCAGATAGAGGACAAAATGGGTTTATTATTCCGTTTATACACAATATACACGACTATTTCTAAACAAAATGAAAGTTTTGACTCTTTTGTATCGTTTGGCGAAATTTTACTACGTGATTTTGACGATATTGACAAGTACATGGTCGATGCAAAAGATTTATTTCAAAACGTAAAAGATATACAACATATTAATTACATATCTGATTACCTAACGGAAGAGCAAAAAGCAATTATTCAACGATTTTGGACTAATTTTAATCCCGAACCCAAACGCCAGCAAGATTTTCTAGCTACTTGGGAGATTTTACACCCATTATACACGGCTTTTAAAGAGGACTTAAATACAAATAAACTCGCATACGAGGGCATGATGCTACGGGAACTCACTGAAAAAGGCATCGAGGTTGAATATCAAAAAGTAGTTTTTATAGGATTTAACGCATTGAGTTTGGTGGAGAAAAAACTCTTTTTACAACTAAAAAAACAACAAAAAGCTGATTTCTATTGGGATTACGAAGCGGAATTTGTACAAGATAATACAAACAAAGCCAGTATTTATATGGCTGAAAATGTAACGTTATTTCCGTCTGAATTGCAGATTAATCCGCAGGAAACACCTGAAAAATACGTAGAGGCGATAGCCGTTCCTTCGAGTGTGGGACAAGCCAAACACGTACATCAAATTTTAGAACAGTTGGGTGCAGATACCGTAGGTACAGAAACGGCAGTTGTACTTTCGAACGAAAATATACTCCTACCCATGCTGTATTCACTACCAGATGCTGTGGGAAAGGTGAATATTACGATGGGCTACCCTTTGCTATTTACACCCATCAAAGAGCTGATTGATTCTCTGTTGCAGTTGCAAAAAAGTGCTACAACAAATGGAAAAGGAGCTACATTCTTTTATTACAAAATGGTTGTCTCCTTACTTTCACACAGATATATTTATACGGATGAAAAAAGCGATGAGTACAAGCAACTTATTAGCAAAATAAACCAAAACAATTGGATTAGGGTATCTTCCACAGCATTGCAAACGGACACACTGTTATCTCTAATATTCTCCCCTACAGATACAGATTCGCTGTGTGGCTACCTACTTGCTATTATTCGACATTTGCTCGCTCTGAAAAAAGAAAATACCGAGCAAGATACGACCAATACGACTCTTTTAATGGAACAAGAGTTTCTATATCAATGTTATACGTCTCTACAACGTATGGACGATTTGCTACACACATGGAAAATTCCATTAAATTTGGATACTTTGAGCAAATTAATTAAACGTATTCTCACTGGCATCGCTATTCCTTTTGAAGGAGAACCCTTATCTGGCTTGCAAATAATGGGTATGCTCGAAACACGTTGTTTGGATTTTGAGAATTTAATTATCACGTCGTTTAACGAAGGTACTTTTCCGAAAAACGAGACCACACCCTCTTTTGTTCCCTACAACCTACGTAGAGGTTTTGGTTTACCTACTACTGAACATCAAGACGCTATCTTTGCTTATCATTTTTACCGTTTATTTCATCGTGCAAGCAAGGTGTATTTACTATACGATACACGTACCGACATGCTTAATTCTGGAGAAAAAAGCCGTTATATCACGCAGCTACTGTTAGGCTACGGCATACCCATAGTACAAAAAACGGTAACGTATAACACGTCAATTGCACAAACAAAAGCAATTACCATAGAAAAAACACACTCGGTACTCGAAAAACTAAACGCATATACGACAGATTCAGACACCGAGATACCTACCAGAGCCTTATCGGCTTCGAGCATCAATACCTATATTAACTGTCCGTTGCAATTTTATTTTTCTCATATAGAAAAAATCAACCCTACGGATAGTGTGTCCGAATCAGTGGAAGCCAATATATTTGGGTCTATCTTTCACTACGTGATGGAACAACTTTTTGCTCCTTATGTAAACAAAATGATTTCCAAAGAAGTACTACAAGGCTTAGCTAAAAACAAAGACACAATAGATTCTTTGATACAACGAGGTTTTGCAAAATATTATTTCAAACAAGAAACTATATTTGCATTACAAGGCAATAATTACCTTGTATCTCAGGTCATTAGAAAATATATAATACAACTTTTACATATTGAAGAAACAAATATGCCCTTTCTTCATATTCAGCATGAGTATAAATGCGAAGGACTATTTTTTATATCTAATATAAAAAGATTCGCAAGAATAAAAGGGTCTATTGATAGGGTGCAAACCAAAGAGGGAAAAGTAATGTTAACGGATTATAAAACAGGAACAGGAAAGGTTAAATACACCAGTATTCCGGCCTTATTCGATGGCAATATAAAGCAAAGACAAAAAGACATTCTACAAATTTTTCTATATGGTTGGTTGTATCAGCAAGCAACAAAAACGCCTGCTGACATTGATGGACAAATCATCTACATTCGTGAGTTATTTAAATCCAACAATCTCAACCAGCTCTCACCTGAAAGCAACTACCAAAAAGTGCAAGATGAATACTTGGTGCATCTCGAACAATGCCTGGAAACTATTTTCGACCCATCCATCCCTTTTACACAAACTACCTGTTTAGATAATTGTACCTATTGTTCTTTTAAGCAAATTTGCAGATAAAAAGAATGCTACAAGGTAATTTTACCTTGTAGCATTCTTTATGAGAAAGAAAACGTTTATTTCTTAATTAGCTTTTATTTCAGCATCAATTGAGTTGTATTTTTCTGTTTCTTCCAAACGCAAATACAAAACACGCATATTTTGCAATAAATCGCTGTATTGTGCATCGTCTTTTGACATGTTTGCTTTAGCAGGTTCCATGTACTTAATGGCATTAGCAAAATATTCTTTTGCTCTTGCTTGTTCTTTTTTGTACAATTTATTATCCTTGATGTCTTGCGATTTTTCATTGATAACATCTCCTTCAAAAGCCCATGCTCTAGCTAATCCAAATAAGGTGCTCGGATTGTCAGCATTGATAGCTAACGATTCTGTATAAACAGCTTTCGCTTTATCATACTCAGCCATTTGAATATACAAAGTACCTTTCACGTTTAAGTATTCTACATTATTGGGCGATTTTTCTAAGGCATTATTTAAATAATCAATAGCTTCTTTAAATTTTCCTGCTGTAGCATAATAATTAATTAAGTTTCCGATAAAAAATGGACTTTCTGGATATAGCCCAACACCTTCTTTTAGTACTGAAACAAAAGCAACGGTATCTTGTTGATTTTTATACAAACTATACAGCATTTCATACACAGCCTCTTTATCTGGGTAACTAGTAGATTGTAATGCGGTAAAATGCTTGATAGCCTGTGATGTACTGTCCATATTAGACGCTACTATACCTGCATAAAACTGTATGGTATTGTACATTGTATCCACTTTTATCTCATCATCTGGCTCAAACATAGCCAAATCAGCTATTTTTAAATACTGATTAAATAAGGTGTACGCTTTTTCGTACTCTTTAGCATCAAACATCGCAGCACCTGCATTGATATAAAAAGGATGCATTTCTTTGAAATCAGCTTTTATCTTCTTGCGTTCAGCATATTTAATTTTGCCTTTTTTATCGGGCACACCATCATACTTATCTGCTACGATATAGTTAGTAAACATTTGTTTCAATCCTTGATGCAAATTGTCATCATTTGTCGGCTGTTGCATACGCATTTTTGTAACCTCTACATTTGCCATTGTGTATCCAATACGACCTGCCACATACCATGTACGTGCTGATGTCGCTGTGCTAGGATCTTTTTTAGCAAGCTCTATATCGGCTGTAGCCGCAGCATAATCAATAGGTTCTACATATAGACGATTGTATGCCATTTTCACTTGCGATTTCTGTGCACAGCTTAATGTTATTGTACATAATAACGTAGCGACTGTTATCCATACTGTTTTTTTCATAAATAAATTCTTTTTTACTTGGTTGATTATTCGTTGGTTTCCGAATTGTCGACATCTATGCCTTCAATCGAATTAAATTCATTTTCTGCAGCTAATAATTCAGGTGACACTTCTAGCTCCTCTTCTTTTTCTTCAGAAATCACCTTACATACAGAGGCAATCTCGTCATTGCGTTTTTCAAGATTTATCAAGCGTACACCTTGCGTAGCTCTACCCATAATTCGCATAGCTGACACTTCTAAACGAATAGCAATGCCTGATTTGTTAATAATAACAAGGTCGTTATTGTCCGATACGTTTTTGATAGTAACCAATTTGCCTGTTTTTTCGGTAATATTCATAGTTTTCACCCCTTTACCTCCTCTATTGGTAATGCGATAAACTGGCAATGGTTCTCCATTTTCATCTAAAATGATATTGCCATCTTCGTCTGTTTCGTCAATATGAGTACGTTTACCATAGCCTTTTTCAGAAACAACCAAGATACTTTCGTTTTCTTTTTCTTCTTTTGACAATGTAACCATTCCAATTACTTCATCTTCACCATCATCGTCAAGAGTTATACCACGTACACCTGTTGCTGTACGTCCCATTTCTCTTACTTTCGATTCGTGGAAACGAATCGCTCTACCATTTCTATTGGCAATGATTACTTCACTATTGCCATCCGTTAAACGTACTTGTATTACATCATCGTCTTCACGAATGGTAATCGCATTTACGCCATTTTGACGTGGACGAGAATAGGCATCCAAACGCGTTTTCTTAATCACACCTTGTTTGGTACAGAACAATAAATAATGAGATTGGTTATATTCAGGTTCTTGCAACTGTTTGATACGGATAAAGGCATTTACTTTATCGTCTGACTCAATATTCAATAAGTTTTGAATAGCACGTCCTTTCGATATTTTTGAACCTTCGGGAATATCATATACTTTGAGCCAATAGCAACGACCTTTTTGTGTAAAGAACAGCATGTAATTATGCATCGAAGCTGGATAGATATATTCAATAAAGTCTTCATCGCGCGACTCGCCACCTCGGGAACCTACTCCACCTCTATTTTGCAATTTGTATTCAGACAAAGCGGTACGTTTAATGTATCCTAAATGTGAAATGGTAATAATCATTTCATCATCTGCATAAAAATCTTCTGGATTAAAGTCTTCCGATGCATAGATAATTTCCGAACGACGAGAATCGCCATATTTATCTTTAATCTCTATCAATTCGTCTTTAATAATTTGCATACGAATTTCTTCACTTGCCAAAATTTCTTCCAATTTTGCAATTAATGTAAGTAAATCTTGATATTCAAGACGTAATTTATCTTGTTGTAGGCGAGTTAATTGAGATAATCTCATATCCACAATCGCTCTCACTTGCAGCTCACTCAATCCAAAACGTTGCATTAATTTCTCCATCGCATCGTTGGGCGAATCGGCAGATTTAATAATGGCAATTACTTCGTCAATATTATCAGATGCAATAACCAAGCCTTCTACAATATGAGCACGCTCTTCGGCTTTTTTAAGCTCAAATTGTGTACGACGAACTACTACTTCGTGTCTGTGTTCCACAAATAGCTCAATCAAATCGCGCAATACCAATAAACGTGGACGTCCTTTTACCAATGCAATATTATTGATGCTAAAAGAAGTCTGTAAGGACGTGTGTTTGTACAATTTATTTAAAACAACATTGGCATTAGCATCACGTTTAATTTCAATAACCAAACGGATACCTTGATAGTTACTTTCATCTGAAATATTCGAAATCCCCTCAATGCGTTTTTCATTTACCAATTCAGAAATATACTTTGTTAGTTCTGCTTTGTTTACTAAATAAGGGATTTCAGTAATAACAAGCCTCTCACGGTCTTTTTCTATTTCAATATCTACTTTTCCACGAATGACAACACGCCCTTTACCTGTTAAATAAGCATCTCTAATGCCTGCATATCCGTATATAATTCCTCCTGTAGGAAAATCGGGTGCTTTAATCAATTTAATCAATTCCTCGTCATCTATCTCCTTATTGTCAACATATGCCACAATGGCATCTATCGTGTCTGACAAGTTATGAGGAGCCATATTAGTAGCCATACCTACGGCTATACCCGAAGTCCCGTTTATCAATAAGTTAGGAATACGTGTAGGTAATACGGTTGGTTCTTTTAAAGTATCGTCAAAGTTTAGTCTAAAATCAACTGTATCCTTGTCAATATCCATCAACATTTCTTCAGCCAATTTTTGCAAACGTGCTTCTGTATAACGCATTGCAGCTGGCTCATCTGCATCAATAGAACCGAAGTTTCCTTGTCCATCGACCAATTGGTAACGCATCGACCATTCTTGTGCCATACGTACTAATGTACCATAAATAGAAGAGTCGCCATGGGGGTGATATTTACCCATTACTTCACCGACAATTCTGGCAGACTTTTTATACGGTTTGTTTGAATTACTTCCTAACTCGTTCATTCCGAACAATACTCTACGATGCACAGGCTTCAATCCATCTCTCACATCTGGAAGTGCACGCGAAACAATTACAGACATCGAATAATCGATGTATGCTGCTTTCATCTCTTCCTCAATGTTGATTTTTATAATCCTCTCTTGATCAATCATTTATACAATAGTTAAGTAAAAAATATACGTTTTCTGAAAATTCGTACTAAAGTACTACTTTTTATTCAAATACAACCCTATTTGCTAGAAAATCTTTTCAACAAGCCGATATTTATTGGCATAGTATTTGATTATACCTTGTTAAGAATGCGTAAACAATATAGTAGTTTTAAAGAAAATTTTTACCTTTGTAATATATATAGAATATAAAGATTGCGAGAACTTATAATAAAGAATACACAATAAGTATACAACAATATGGAAAACGAAATTAGCTATTCGGACAATGTAGCCGATATTTTACGATATAGCCACGAAGAAGCAGAGCGACTAGGGAACAATTACATTGGACCTGAGCATTTGCTTTTGGCAATTATTCGTGCAGGAGAGGGCAAAGCTTTTGATGTGCTTTTAACTCTCAATTTGGATTTATTACGCATCAAAAAAACCATAGAATCAAGCATACGAACTTCGGAAACGGTAACCATTGGAGCAAACATTCCCCTGCTGAAAACGACCGAAAAGATTCTTAAATTCGTGATACTAGAAGCACGCCAATTTGGTTTCTATATTGCTGATTCTGAACATCTTTTGCTTGCCATTTTAAAAGACAAAACGAACTTAATATCTGAGATTTTTAGCATCGAAAATATTTCCTACGACACAGTCAGAACAATTGTGGAAAAGAAAGACACCAGTGGCATAGAAAAGAAAAGTATGTCGAGCATGGATGACGAAGAAATGGAAGACGAGGACAGTGAGTTTACCTCTAGTTCTGTAGAAAAAAATGGAAAAACGAGCACATTTGCTAACTCAACAAAATATACCAAAAACACGTCAAAAACACCTGCTTTAGATAATTTTGGCACAGACATAACCAAAGCGGCAGAAGAAGGAAAACTCGACCCTATTGTTGGTAGAGAAAAAGAAATTGAACGGTTATCGCAAATATTAAGTAGAAGAAAAAAGAACAACCCCATTCTTATTGGCGACCCAGGTGTGGGTAAATCTGCCATTGTAGAAGGCTTAGCCTTACGCATTGTGCAACGTAAAGTATCTCGTATATTATTTAACAAACGGGTAGTTTCGTTGGATATGGCATCCATTGTAGCTGGTACAAAATACAGGGGTCAGTTTGAAGAACGCCTAAAAGCTATTCTCAATGAATTGGAAAACAACTCAGACGTCATCATCTTTATTGACGAGATACATACATTAATTGGTGCAGGTGCAACAGCGGGTTCGCTAGACGCTGCTAACATGATGAAACCAGCCTTAGCACGTGGATTAATACAATGCATCGGTGCTACTACGCTCGACGAATACCGTCAGAGTATTGAAAAAGATGGTGCATTGGAACGCCGTTTTCAAAAAGTAGTGGTAAAACCTAGCTCGAAAGAAGAAACATTAATCATTTTGCAAAATATCAAAGAACGCTACGAAGAGCATCACCACGTTACTTACACCCCCGAAGCCCTAGAGGCTTGCGTGTCGCTAACGGATCGCTACATCAGCGACAGGAGCTTTCCCGACAAGGCCATTGACGCCATGGACGAAGCGGGTTCTCGTACACATTTATACAACATATCTATACCTTCTAATATAGAAATACTCGAAACAGAAATAGAAGAAGCCAATCAATCGAAATTACAGGCTGTAAAAGACGAGGATTTCCGCTTGGCGAACGAATACAAAGACCGTATTAAAGAACTCAATGTGTTGCTTAAAAAGGCAAAGCAAGAATGGGAACAGGAATTGAAACACCAACACGTATCGGTAGATGCTGATAGCATTGCTGAGGTAGTGGCGATGATATCGGGCGTGCCTGTGCAACAAATAGCAGAGGGAGAATTTGACAAATTGAGACGTATGAGTTCTTTGCTAAAAGAAAAAGTAATTGGACAAGATACGGCTATTGATAAAATATCCAAATCCATACTTCGCAATAGAGTTGGATTGAAAGATCCGAGCAAACCGATTGGGTCTTTTATATTCTTAGGTCCTACGGGTGTGGGAAAAACGTATTTAGCTAAAATATTAGCCGAATTTTTATTCGATTCCAAAGAATCCATTATCCGCATAGATATGAGTGAGTACATGGAGAAATTCAGCGTATCGCGTTTGATCGGAGCACCTCCTGGATATGTAGGCTACGAAGAAGGCGGACAACTTACCGAAAAAGTAAGACGGAACCCCTATTCCATTGTCTTGCTTGACGAAATAGAAAAAGCTCACCCAGAGGTATTTAACTTATTGCTTCAGGTGCTAGATGAAGGTAGCTTAACGGACAGTTTGGGTCGTAAAGTGGATTTCAAAAATACCATTATCATTATGACCTCAAATATTGGTACACGCCAATTGAAAGATTTTGGTCGTGGTGTCGGTTTTTCTACCGAATCGCGCCTCAATGATACACAGTACGCACAAAGTGTGATAAAAAAAGCACTCAACAAATCGTTTGCTCCCGAATTTCTAAACAGAGTAGATGATGTGATTGTATTTGATCAATTGAGTAAAGAGTCTATCTTGAAAATTATCGATATAGAATTACGCGAAGTAGTAAAACGTATCGAATCGCTTGGATATACCCTTCAACTAACCGAAGCCGCTAAGAATCACATTGCGACAGAAGGTTACGACGTGCAATATGGTGCAAGACCGCTAAAACGCACGATACAAAAATATATAGAAGACGAAATAGCCGAATTAATCATCAACCAATCCATAAAAGACACAAAAAATGTATCTATTAAGATTGATTATGACGAAGAAATAAAAAAAATAAGTTCAGGCTTATTAGTCTAAATTCATATTCAAAAAGCATAAATACATTGTTTTGTTATTCAGAATGAGTTATTTATGCTTTTTTATTGATTTTTAAAGCTCGAAAAACGACGGTTTCATCTTACTATTTTTACCACTATACGGCAAAAAAAACTATAAAAACTTTTGTAAATTAAAGTAAATAGCATATCTTTGCCGTGCTTTTTAGCAAAAACTATTCTTCCTTAGCTCAGTTGGTTAGAGCATCTGACTGTTAATCAGAGGGTCCTTGGTTCAAGTCCAAGAGGGAGAGCAATTTTTGAACATCATTCTTCCTTAGCTCAGTTGGTTAGAGCATCTGACTGTTAATCAGAGGGTCCTTGGTTCAAGTCCAAGAGGGAGAGCCAAAAAACCGAACATCACTGTTCGGTTTTTTGCTTTTAATGTAGTATATTTGTAAGCATATTAC
>JAGNUZ010000129.1 GCA_017986765.1 Paludibacteraceae bacterium
CTACTCCAATCTGCGACGCTGCTATACCAGGAACACCCATTTCCATACGGATGTATTTTTGACCCGTTTTTTGCTCCACTGTGCTGGCTATGGTAACCACCTCACGGATTGTTGCTTTACTAAAATCGGATATATTGAGGCTGTCGATAACACTTTGTACTACAGTAATATCAAGAGGAGAATGTTTCATAGTAGCGTAATGAATATATTAAGGTACAAAATTAGAAAAAATATTGTATTTCTTGCCATTTTCAGAAATATCCATTACTTTTACTTGATTCTTGATAATACGTAACAACCTTTAATATTTTGATGCTGATGAAAGATAAACTAGTTACCTTGGCTATTCATACGATAGAAAGAGCGTTGCAACTGCAAGAAAAACTTGAGAAAGAAGGCATTCCAGCCTTTATCAAGAAAATACGTAGTGTATCGAGTGGCGTGCGTGTGCGTGTACGAGAAGCCGATTTGACTACCGCTATGGCATTGGTAGAAAAAATGAAATACAGTGAGGTTCCTTTATCTACTCGGAAACCATTTATTTTGGTACCAATGGATTTTTCAGAACATGCGATTCATGCAGGTAGTTTAGCATTTTATTTAGCTAAAAATCTAGCAGCGGATATTGTGTTTTTACATATTCAATCGGCTGTAGATACAGCATCTTTTGCAGTTCTTTTGCCTGTTTCAGAAGAAAGAGGACGCACAGGACAAGCCCAACAGCAACAAGTAAATAATGGTATCAACGATACAACAGCCAGATACAATACATTGATTCATAGCGGTGTATTGCCTGATATAGCTTTTTCATTTCAAACAAAGATTGGTATACCAGAAGATGAGATTATGTCTTTTTCGCAATTTCATCAACCATTGTTGTTGGTAATGAGTACACGGAGCAAGAGTAAAAAAGAAGAAGAACTGATTGGGAGTGTTGCTGCAGAAGTGATTGAAAGAAGTAAAATTCCTGTATTCGTAGTACCTGAAAATACAAATCTACAAGCAATTAAGTCAATAAAACACATTGCTTATACTACCAATTTTGAGAAAAAAGATTTAATTGCGTTTGAACGCATGATGTATTTTGTGCAACAACTTCAATTTAAAGTTACGTTTATACACGTATCCAAAGATGAGATAGATAACCAAGAAGAACGCTTGGCAGAAGTAGAAACATATTTTGATACATACTATCCACATTTAAAAGTAGATTTTGCCATTATCAATAGCGAGAAGTCCATGCTCAGAGATTTA
This sequence comes from Paludibacteraceae bacterium, assembly GCA_017986765.1. Taxonomy (GTDB): domain Bacteria; phylum Bacteroidota; class Bacteroidia; order Bacteroidales; family Paludibacteraceae; genus JAAYPI01. Next base: position 1,255 of record JAGNUZ010000129.1, read on the forward strand.
GATACTTATGCAAAAGCACATCAAATAGACGTGATTGCGATACGTAATTATAAGAGAGGCATGCTGTTGCGTTTGTTTGCACCCAGTCTTGCTCGAAAGCTTGTGTATCAAGCACAACACCCATTAATTGTGTTTTATTGATTTGTCCTATAATTAATATTATGTTAAATAGGATATATTCTAATGTAAGCAATTGTTGAAAATCTATTTCATTCTGTCGCTCAATATAGAAAAGGAGAAAGTTCATTGTTGAACTCTCTCCTTTTGCTTAATAATACAGTATTTCATCAATTAAGCTTAATTTTTAAACACTAATCCTTCTTCTGCAACATCTACTATAATAGCTTTGCTTTTATCAATAGTTTCTGCAATTATTTGTTTGGATAATTCATTAAGTACATAACGTTGTAATACCCGCTTTATAGGTCTAGCACCAAATTGTGGATCGTAGCCTAACTCCGAAATAAACTGAACAGCTTTGTCCGTTACCGAAAACTGTATGTCAGTTTTGGCAAGCATCTTCTCTATCAACATAATTTGCAAGCGTACGATTTGTGTAATTTCGTCTTCGCTTAGTGGTGTAAACATGATCAAATCGTCAATACGATTTAAAAACTCTGGTTTAATACTCTTTTTAAGAAGTTCGAAAATTTCTGTTTTCGTTTTTTCTATAATATCTTCACGATTTGTCGTTGTTATATGCTCAAAATTATCGCGAATTAAGGACGAACCAATATTTGATGTCATAATAATGATGGTATTTTTAAAATTTACCATTCTACCTTTATTATCCGTTAATCGACCATCATCCAATACTTGCAACAATATGTTAAATACATCTGGGTGTGCTTTTTCAATTTCATCGAATAATACAACTGAATATGGTTTTCTACGAATAGCTTCGGTAAGCTGTCCACCTTCTTCGTATCCGATGTAACCTGGAGGAGAACCAATTAAGCGCGTTACCGCAAATTTCTCTTGGTATTCACTCATATCAATACGTGTCATCATGTTTTCATCGTCAAACAAAAATTCGGCGAGGGCTTTTGCCAGTTCGGTCTTCCCTACTCCTGTTGTTCCCAAAAAAATAAACGAACCAATGGGTCTTTTGGGGTCTTTTAGTCCTGCTCTGCTACGCCTTACAGCATCTGCAATGGCAGTAATTGCTTCATTTTGACCAATTACACGCTTGTGCAACTCAGCTTCCAAATGCAACAGTTTTTGCTTTTCGCTTTGAACCATTTTGCTTACTGGAATACCCGTCCAGCGATTGACAATCTCTGCGATATCCTCGCTGTCAACCTCTTCTTTTATAATAGGATGATCTGCTTGTAGAGCTTGTAATTTTTCTTGTTGAATAGCACGCTCTTCTTTCTTTTGCTTGATTTTTCCGTAGCGTATTTCGGCGACTTTGCCATAATCTCCCTCGCGTTCGGCTTTATCAGCTTCAAACTTTAATGCTTCAACCTCAATTTTATTTTGCTGAATAGCATCAATAAGCTCTTTTTCTGCTTTCCATTTAGCTTTCTGTGCGGTTTCTTCTTCTTGTAAGTTAGCAATTTCAGTATTTAGTTGCGTTAGTTTTTGTACGTTATTTTCTCGTTTGATGGCTTCACGTTCAATCTCTAATTGCATAATTGTACGTTGAATTTTATCTAATTCCTCAGGTACAGAATCGACCTCCAAACGCAATTTAGCGGCTGCTTCATCAATTAAGTCAATAGCCTTGTCAGGCAAAAAACGGTCGCTGATATATCTACTTGATAATTCTACCGCAGCAATAATGGCATCATCCGTAATTCGTACCTTGTGGTGGTTTTCGTAGCGCTCTTTTAATCCACGTAAGATGGAAATAGTGCTTGCCTCGTCAGGTTCGTTCACCATAACTATCTGGAAACGACGCTCTAAAGCCTTGTCTTTTTCAAAATATTTCTGGTATTCATCCAAGGTGGTAGCACCAATAGCACGCAATTCGCCACGAGCTAAAGCGGGTTTTAGAATGTTGGCAGCATCCATCGCTCCGTCACTCTTTCCAGCTCCGACTAATGTGTGAATTTCATCAATAAATAGAATAATTTCACCATTGGCATTTATGACTTCATTGACAACGGATTTTAACCGTTCTTCAAATTCGCCCTTGTATTTAGCACCCGCAATCAAAGCACCCATATCCAAGGAATAGAGTTGTTTTGATTTTAAATTTTCTGGCACATCACCACGCACAATACGCTGGGCTAATCCTTCGGCAATAGCTGTTTTTCCTGTACCAGGTTCACCAATTAAAATTGGGTTGTTTTTTGTTCTACGGGTTAAGATTTGCAATATTCTACGAATTTCTTCGTCTCGTCCGATTACAGGGTCGAGCTTTCCTGAACGGGATTTTTCGTTTAAGTTAACAGCATACTTGCTAAGAGCTTGGTAGGTTTCTTCTGCTGATTGAGAGGTGACTTTTTGATTTTTAGTTAATTCCATAATAGCTTGTTCTAGATTTCTATCAGTAAAGCCTAGTTCTTTTAGTGTCGATGAGATACCATTTTTCTCTTTTACTAATGCGAGCATGATGTATTCTACCGAAACAAATTGATTTCCAGCTTTCTCTGATAATTCTACGGCTTTTTGCAAGACCTTGTTCGTTTCGTTGCTCAAGAATGGCTGTCCACTACCCGACACTTTTGGGAAAGTGCGTATAGCAGCTTGTAACGCCGTTTCAATTTGTTGTGGGTGAATAGCTAGTTTCTGTAGTATAAACTGGCTAATACTCTCTGCCACAGACAGAATAGCCTTTAAAATGTGAGCTGTTTCAATGGCTTGATTAGAATTCGCTTCTGCGAGTTCAACGGCCTTTTGAATTACTTCTTGCGATTTGATGGTAAATTTTTCAACATTCATAGTTAGTCCTCCTATTTTACAAAATATTGTTCAAAAAGAATGCCGAGTTAGTTTTACTGACATTATGGCATAAATATAAATAAAAAAATACGGATTACCAAGTATTTGGCAATCCGTATAATATTTGAAAGAAAATATGAGTATTCTTTATTTAAACACCCTATCGCGTTCTTGGTAAATGCGTTCAATAATATCTACTACTT
>JAGNUZ010000130.1 GCA_017986765.1 Paludibacteraceae bacterium
GCGTAATAGATGACAATTGGCAAGGACATAGAAAAGGCTGCACAAATTATTCGTGCAGGGGGATTAGTAGCATTTCCTACTGAAACAGTATATGGATTGGGTGCAAACGCACTTAATCCTATCGCTGTAGCTAAAATTTTTGAAGTCAAAAAACGTCCCACCTTCGATCCTCTTATTGTCCATATCCATTCTTACGACGAAATCTATTCTTTGTTTGCATCGCCTGTGTGCCAATGGGTAGAAAAATTAAGCGACGCTTTTTGGCCTGGACCACTTACGATTGTACACCGCAAGTCTGCACTTGTGCCACACATCATAACATCTGGTCTCGAAACAGTAGCTGTGCGTATGCCTGCTCACAAAACAGCCATTGCATTACTGCAAGCGGCACAATGCCCCATAGCTGCACCGAGCGCCAATCGTTTTGGGCAAATTAGCCCGACTGAAGCCAAGCACGTTACCAAGCAACTTTCTGATATTGACTATGTATTGCAAGGAGAAAAAGTGTCTTTAGGCATTGAATCTACGGTCGTAGCTGTGGCTGAACAAGGATGCTTCGTACTTCGCCCTGGCGTAATTACGGCTGAAGATATTCAACAAGTAGTACCACTATTGCAACACAATCCTTATGACGATGTAAGTTCATTGGCATCGCCAGGATTACTCAAAAGTCATTACGCTCCCAGCAAGCCCATGTATTTATTAAGTGATCTCAACAATACCAAGCTACCTCCCCACTCAGGTCTTATTGTTCATTCGAACGAGAACAAGTGGAACAATGCTATCAAAGTGTTTAGAACCTCTGCTACGCATGATTACAAAGAAATTGCCTCTCAATTGTTTGCCGCATTTCATACCATGGAAGACGATGATGCTGTACAGCAAATCTTTATCGAACCTGTAGAAGAAAAAGGCATTGGCATGGCCATTATGGATAGAATAAACAAAGCCGTTTTTAAATACAAATAACACATGAAAAATACCTACCAAACCGTAGTAGCCTCTTTTATTATTATGGTCTGTATTGGTGGAGTATATGCTTGGAGTACGTATGTACCGCATCTGCGTGAGGTATATCAGTTCTCGAGCACACAAACTCAGCTTATTTTTGGGTCAATAATTGGTATATTTACAACTACAATGGTTTTAGCTCGCAAACTGCAAGAGTTTATTTCAGTACAAACCTTAGTTCGCATCACTGCTTTTCTCTGTTTTATTGGCTATTTATTGGTTTTTCTATCTGCAGGTCATTTTTGGATTATCTATCTTGGTATCGCCGTAATTGGTGGCATTGCTACGGGATTGGGATATTTGATAGCCATAAGTATTCCAGCTCGGTGGTTTCCACATAAAAAAGGCTTGATAACTGGCATTGTTTCAGCGGGTTTTGGTGGCGGTGCAATTTTTGAATCACTATTGGCTGAGAAACTATTTTCATTGCATTTCCATGTTCTCTCCGTCTTATTTATTGTGGGTATTCTTTCTAGCATCCTACTTTTTGCGAGTTCATTTTTCGTTTACCTACCAGAAAAAGAAGTTTCAGTGAAGCCTTACTCTGTAATAAACCTCATACAATCTGCCACTTTTATACGCTTGTTTATTGGTATTTTTACGGGTACTTTTGCGGGATTGATGATTATTTCTAACCTAAAACCCATTGGAATAGAGCATCAAATATCCTCTTCTGCCCTTTTGTGGAGTATTAGCATTTTTTCAATTGCGAATTTAAGTGGTCGGTTTTTATGGGGATTTCTCAATGATTATATTGAAGGGAAACACCTCATCCCTCTATCTATTTTTATGATTGGTATAGCCTCATATTGCCTAATTGCATTGCCATTACATTCAGTTTCATTTATATTCTTCACCTTTATTATCGGGTTTTCATTTGGAGCAAATTTTGTGATTTACGCCAAAGAAACAGCACAAGAATACGGTTTAAAAGCTATCGGAAATATCTATCCATTGGTCTTTTTAGGCTATGGAATAGCAGGCTTAGTTGGACCAATGGCTAGTGGATATTTGCACGATTCTTTTGGCAATTACCTCTATGCAGGCTATGCTGCATTGGCACTCTGCCTAGTGGTTGGTATTGGTTTTATTGTACTTGGGAGAAAGGTAAAAGCAGAACATATTCAGGTATAATCGAACGTATTTCTTTACACGAGATATTCTTTCAATCTACTTTCGTTCAATATCGTGATTTCTTTTTTTTGCATACTGATAACGCCCTCTTGTACTAATTCAGACAAGCTACGAGCCAACGAAGGTCTGGCTATACCAAAAAACTCAGCTAACTCGGTCTGATTACGTTCCAACGTAAACGGATTGCCATATTCAGACATGTGCTCAAGCAAAAAATGGGCAATTTTCCCTTTGATGGTTTTAATAGACAGCAATTGCAAGCGATTGGTAAGAAATTGCGTACGATTAGAATTATGTGCAATAAATTGGTGCATAAAATCAGGCTGAATAGTCATTAATCGCAACACCTCCTTTTTGGGTATCTTGACAATTTCAATGGAAGTAATACTTGTTACATCTACTGGAAAACGGTTATTTTCCGAAAATAAAAAAGCAGGTGCTAAAGGACGTGGTGCATGAATAATTTCGATCCCCAACAAACTACCATTTTCTGTAATCATTTCTGTTTTTACACTTCCGTTGGACAGCAAATACAAGGCATCGCAGATGTCATTTTGTCGAAAAACCAACTCATTCTTCGGATACTGATTAATAGTAATATCTACATCGGAAAAATCGCCTTCACGTCCGTGTAACAAGTCATCAATATTTTTCCAAATGGGATTAGGCGTTCTCTTCATATTCCACAATAAATGTGTGCATTAATTGTTTCAAAAATACACATTTTACTCGATATAAACCCATAACTGTAGTAATTTCTAACAAAAAATTGACAATAAGATAAGGTATTCGCTACCAATTCTGCTCTACAATATGACTATCCGAATACATTTACGTATCTAATTTTCCATGACGCTCCTTTTAATTTATAATATAAAAGGTATTTTTATTGTAAAAAGCCAACTAAAATAACGTTTCTATTCTCATTTAAGCAATGTTTGCATCATTATTTGTATTTATTTGAAATATTTCAAACAAAAAGACACATTTTATCAATAAGAATGATTATTTTTGAAGTACAAAAAAAAGAAATTCCAACTTACATTAAAATAGAATATATATGTGCGGATTTGTAGGTTTATTTGAAATCAAAAGCAAAGCGAGCGATTTACGTCCTCAGGTATTGAAAATGTCTAAAAAGATTAGACATCGCGGACCAGATTGGTCTGGTATTTACTGTGGAGAACAAGCCATCTTGTCTCACGAACGTTTGTCTATTGTTGACCCACAATCTGGAAGTCAACCCTTGTACACCAAAGACAAAAAAGTGGTATTAGCAGTAAATGGCGAAATATACAATCATCAACAAATACGTGAACGCTTAAATGATTCATACGAATTTTTAACCCTCTCAGACTGCGAAGTAGTACTCGCATTGTATCGTGAAAAAGGAATAGACTTTTTAGAGGACTTAAGCGGTATTTTTGCTTTTGCGCTGTATGATATCGAAAAAAATGAATACCTAATTGCACGCGACCACATGGGCATTATTCCACTGTATATAGGTTGGGACAAAGAGGAACAATTCTACGTATCGTCTGAATTAAAAGCCTTAGAAGGAACGTGTGTACGTATCGAAGAGTTTTTGCCTGGTCATTGCATGAGTAGCAAAGATAGGAAAATGATACCTTGGTACAAACGAGAATGGATGGAATACGAAGAAATAAAAAACAATACATCGAGCATAGACGAACTACGTGATGCCTTGGAGCTAGCAGTAGAAAGACAATTAATGAGCGACGTACCTTATGGCGTACTCCTTTCTGGCGGACTCGATTCTTCTATTATTTCGGCAGTAGCCAAAAAATATGCAAACAAACGCATTGAAACGGGCAATATGCAAGACGCTTGGTGGCCTCAATTACACTCTTTTGCTGTAGGATTAGAAGGTTCGCCCGACTTAATAGCTGCTCGCAAAGTAGCAGAGTATATTGGTTCAGTACACCACGAAATTCTCTTTACAATTGAAGAAGGATTAGACGCACTTAGTGACGTTATCTATCACCTAGAAACCTATGATGTAACAACTATTCGGGCTTCAACCCCAATGTACTTATTAGCACGTGTAATTAAATCTATGGGTGTAAAAATGGTCCTTTCAGGCGAAGGAGCTGACGAAAT
>JAGNUZ010000031.1 GCA_017986765.1 Paludibacteraceae bacterium
CTGTTTCTGTTCTAGATTCGCCTAGATATACCGCCTTAAACCGCATAAGTTTTATTCTTTTCTATATATTGTCTATTCCGTTTCAACTATATGCACTGCTACATCAAGGTATTCCGTTTGTTGTTACCCGTTTATTGAGCCGCAAGATGGACGACGAATTTTTACGTGTTGCGATGGATTTAGGACTTGGCTCTTTGTTTATTTTTCCACTATGGTATGCTTCTCTTTTGTTGTTTGCATGGTTTGCAATTCGTATATCATTACCTCTGTTTATTGTGTATGCCATCTCACTACCTGCTAGTTTGTGGTTTTCTTTCAGGTGCTTTTCATGTTCGAAAAAGGTATGGTCAGCTTTGCGCACACAGCATTTAGAAAGAACAGATAATTCTTCGTTCAAAACATTACGAAGCTATTACCATGAAATAATAAAACAAATTGTAGGCTGAGAATGCAATAAACAGCCGTATTTCTTCTTATCTAGATAAGAAACTCTTTTTCATCTCTTTTTTTTCTATTTTTAGTAAGCAAACCTTTATCTTTACACAGATTTTAAACCAACACTATGATACGCCTCACAAATATTCACAAAACATATTACAATGGATCACCTCTAAAAGTGCTTGGTGGAGTTGATTTGCATATTAAACAGGGCGAGTTTGTCTCCATTATGGGAGCGTCAGGTTCAGGAAAATCCACTGTGCTCAATATATTGGGTATTTTAGATACCTATGATGAGGGTGATTATTATTTGGATAATCAACTGATTAAAAATTTATCAGAAACACAAGCTGCTCGTTTTCGCAATCAACTAATTGGTTTTGTATTTCAGTCGTTTAACTTGATTCATTTTAAAACGGCACTAGAGAATGTAGCATTGCCTTTGTACTACAAAAATATTTCCCGAAAAAAACGCAATGAAATTGCTTTGAATTATTTGGAGAAGATGGGTCTGAAAGAGTGGGCACATCATTATCCAAACGAGCTTTCTGGCGGACAAAAACAACGTGTAGCCATTGCTCGTGCACTTATCTCTGAGCCATGTGTTATTTTGGCCGACGAGCCTACTGGTGCGTTGGATAGTCAAACTTCCCTCGAAGTAATCGAACTGCTCAAAGAGATAAACCAACAAGGAGTAACGGTAATTGTGGTAACACACGAACAACAAGTTGCAGAGGCTACAAACCGCATTATTCGCATTAAAGACGGTATTATTCAACCTGAAGATATATACGCATAGCCCATGATACATTTTCAACTATGGGACGAGATTTATGCTTCATTGCGAAGAAACAAGCTAAAAACAGCTTTGACAGGATTTGCTGTGGCATGGGGTATATTTATGCTTATCGTGCTGTTGGCTGCTAGTAATGGCTTGAAAAATGGCATGGCATTGAATTATAAAAATGACTCAAAGCTTGCCGTATGGGTATGGTCGGGACGTACAAACTTGGTGTACAATGGTTTGCCAACGAATCGAAGTGTTCAATTTACAAATAAAAATTTAGATATATTACAGAAGGATTTTGCTGAGAACATAGGAGAATTGTCTCCCATAGTCGATAATAATAACAAAACTGTAGTGTATGGAAATGAAAAAGATGTGTACGATGTACGAGGAGTTATACCTGAATTTATGCCCATTGAGGCTTTAGAAATGGAGCCAAATCAAGGTCGCTTTATCAATCAGTACGACTGTGATGCTAAACGAAAAGTGGCTGTGATAAGTTCTAATCTTGTACAAGGGCTTTTTAAAGACGAACCTCCGATAGGTAAACAGATAAGTGTCGATGGACTTATGTTTACGGTAATAGGCGTGTTTAAAAATGCTTCTAGCTGGCAGAAATTACTCTATATACCTGTTACTACAGCTCAACAGCTATATGGGTATGGTGATAAAATAGATGAGTTTTCGTTTAATCTTATTTTGAATAACGAAAATAGCGTAGAAGAAAGCAAGCAAGTGATGGAGAAAATAACGCAACGCTTTGCTACGTTCCATCAATTTGATGCCGAAGATACGGGTGCGATGGGGTATTGGAATACTTTAGAGCGTTTTCTGTTTACGCAAAGCTTATTTGCAGGTATTACTATTTTTGTCTGGATTGTGGGTATAGGAACACTGATAGCTGGGATTGTAGGGATCAGTAATATAATGTTGATAAGTGTAAAAGAACGGACTAGAGAATTTGGAATTCGCAGGGCATTGGGTGCACCACCATCTTCTATTTTGTCTATGGTAATTGTCGAGTCGATTCTTATTACCAGTTTTTTTGGGTATATAGGCATGGTACTAGGAGTTGGACTGACTGAGTTTGTGGCATATTTTACGAATCAAATACCTACAGATGAAAATAGCGGAACGTTTTTTTATAATCCGACCGTTGATCTTAACTTGGTGCTACTAGCCACTTTGTTATTGGTAATAGCAGGTGTGGTAGCAGGTTATTTTCCAGCCCGTAAGGCAATTAAGATTAAACCAATTGATGCATTAAGAAACGAGCAATAAGAATATGTTTGACTTAGACAGATGGCAAGAAATATGGCACACTATAAAGCAGAATAAGCTTCGTAGTGTTATGACTGCTTTTGGCGTATTCTGGGGAATATTCATGCTAGTTATCATGCTGGGATCTGGTAAGGCCTTGGAAAATGGGATAATGGATGGCACGGAAGATTTTGAACGGAATTCGTGTTTTATGTTTGTGAATCGAACCACTGAGCCTTATAAAGGTCTTCAACGAGGTCGTTCATGGGCTATTTCAGACGGGGATTTAGAGGCAATCGAAAGTTCTGTGGAGGGAGTGAAATTTACTGTTCCGTATGTGTATGCCCCTAGTATGGAAGATGGAGTGATGAATGGAACAAAGGTCGGTACTTTTTCAGTGCAAGGTATTACGCCTCAATTATACGAGATTACTCCACAGGTATTGGTAGAAGGGCATTTGATTAATGAATTAGATGTATTAGGTAAACGTAAAGTGTGTGTAATTGGAGAAAAAGTAAGAGAACAATTATTCCTAACTTCTGAAAATCCAATAGGTACCTATATTCGTGCCAATGGTATTTATTTTCAGGTGGTGGGTGTTACAAAAGCGAAATCGAAGAGGTCTATGGGAAGTCCCCCTGAATCTACGGTATTTATTCCATATTCTACCGCCAAACAAGTATTCAATTTAGGAGAAAAAATTTGGTTCTTTTCTATCGTAGGGAATTCTGATGCAGATATTGGAAAAATAGAAGAGGAAGCCAAAGAAGTTCTAAAAGCCCGAAATAGCATAGCTCCTTCTGATAATGAAGCAATCTTTAGTTTTAATATGAAACAAGAGTTTCAGCAGGTAGAAGCACTTCTTTTTGGTATTCAACTGCTAATATGGATTGTAGGCATTGGCACCTTGCTAGCAGGAATTATTGGAGTGAGCAATATTATGCTCATAACAATTCGAGAGCGAACAAAAGAAATTGGTATTCGTAGAGCCATTGGAGCTACTCCATCTACTATTATGTCGCAAATAATTGAAGAAAGTTTTGTGTTGACTTTATTGGCGGGGATAGGCGGTTTGGTATTAGGTGTTTGGGTATTGGATTTTGCCAATGGACTGCTACCAACCGATGATGTGTTTTTTAAAAATCCGCACATTGATTTTGGCATAGCCATCCTAGCTACTTTTATTATGTCCTTATTTGGAGTTTTGGCAGGGATTGTGCCTGCACGCAGAGCCATTCGGATAAAACCCATTGATGCTATTAGAGAGGAGTAAGATTTGTTATTTTGTTAAAACTATATGTATATGAAAAAAGTTCTTAAGATTGTAGTTATTATTCTATTAATCGCACTGGTAATTGGTACGTTCTTTATGTTGTGGAAAAAATCGCAACCTGAAAAAACAACATTTTCGACAACCTCTCCATTGATTACAACGATAGAGAAAAAAACAGTAGCTACTGGCAAGGTAGAGCCACGTACACTTATTGAAATAAAACCCAATATATCGGGTATTATTATCGCCATTTACAAAGAGGCGGGTCAGACTGTGAAAGCCGGTGATGTAATTGCCAAAGTACAAGTTATTCCTGATATGCTTTCGCTTAGTTCTGCAGAATCTCGCATCAATAGGGCTAAAATTGCCTTAGAAAAAGCACAACTTGACTATAATCGTCAGAAAAAGCTATTCGACAAAGGTGTAATTTCTCAAGAAGCCTACCAAGAATCTTCTATTCAACTCAAAATAAGCCAAGTAGATTTACTTGATGCACAAAATAGTTATGATTTGCTCAAAGAAGGTATTACCCGCAATTCGGACAGTTATAGCAATACTCTTATTCGTTCTACCATTGATGGTATGATATTGGATATTCCCCAAAAGGTAGGTAGTTCGGTAATTCTGAGCAATACGTTTAATGCTGGAACGACAATTGCGACCATTGCCAATATGAAAGATATGATTTTTATTGGTAAAATAGACGAAACGGAAGTGGGCAGAATTGCTGTTGGTATGCCTGTTGTATTGGTTATTGGGGCATTAGAAGGTTTAACCTTTGATGCTGAATTAGAATATATTTCGCCTCAAGGTACAAGCGATGGTGGAGCTGTGGTATTCGATATAAAAGCTGCCGTAACGATGCCTTCAGATGTGTTTATTCGCTCGGGATATAGTGCCAATGCACAAATAGTATTAGAAAAAAAAGAAAATATTTTAGCTCTCCCCGAAAGTACTTTGTTATTTGAAAACGACAGTGTATTCGTAGAAGTACAAACAGCAGATACTTTGGTGTTTGAAAAAAGAGCTGTTCAGGTCGGTTTATCTGATGGTATAAATATTGAATTGCTGAAAGGGGTTACTGCCAAAGAGAAACTAAAGTTAGCCAATTAAGAAGAGAGAAATATGAAAAAGATAACCATTATCTTGTTATTCGTTGTTGGAAATCTCTGGATGATATCTGCTCAAAAACAATGGACATTGGAACAATGTTTGGATTATGCACAACGAGAAAACGTACAAATAAAACAACGTTTGCTACAAGCAGAAAATGCGAAGATTAGTGACAAGCAATCGAAACAAAATTTGTTGCCAGACTTAAATATGTATGTTGGGCAGGGTTTTAGTTTCGGCCGTTCTATCGACGAAACCAATACCTACCAAAACAACAATGTTCAGAATACTAGTTTTTCTGTTTCGAGTGGTTTGAGTTTGTACGATGGTGGTCGTATGTTTTATGCCATCGAGAAATCGAAAATAGATTTTCAAACGATATTGCAAGACGTAGCTCAATATAAAAATGATGTCGCATTGCAGGTAATGGCATATTATTTTCAAGCCGTGTATGCCAAGCAACAAGTAAAACTATCGGAAGAACAACAAAGTCTTACGGAGCAACAACTCGAAAAAACGAATCTCTTAGTCGAATCTGGTCGTTTGCCACAAGGCGAAGTTTACCAAGTACAAGCCCAGCTTTCTCAAGATGCTTTCGCTCTACTTACTGCCCGCAATGAGCTTACTTTGAACTTGTTGCAGTTGGCACAATTGCTATATGTAGAAGATGTGTTGGCGTTCGATGTGGTAGATGAAATACCCTTGGCAGCTGTCCCTCAATTAACACCTCCTTTGGAAGATATTTATGCCAAAGCCTTGGGTTTTATTCCCGCTATTAAAGCAGAGGAATTGCGTATTCAGAGTAGTGAAGAGAGTTTAAAGATGGAAAAGGCTGCCTTTTATCCTCGTTTATCTATGGGTGCAAGTTATGGCAATGGCTATTATATAGCTGGCAATAGGGTCAATCTTCCTTTTGCTGAACAATGGAAACAAAATCAAAATTTGGGAGTCTCGCTGAGTTTGCAAATTCCTATATTTAATAAAATGAGCGTTATCAATAGGGTGAAGCAGGCAAAGTTAAGCCTTGAAGGGCAACGTTTATCTGTGCAGTCGGCACAGAATGATTTGCGGAAAGAAATTCAACAAGCCTATGTGCAAACAGTGTCATCTCAACAAAAAATTACAGTTTCAGAAGCAAACGTAAAAGCAAAGCAGCTTGCGTTCGATTATCAAACAGAAAAATTTGAATCTGGTGTATCTACTCTGTACGAGTATAACGAATCGAAAAATGCACTCACGCGTGCCTTATCAGAGCAAGCTCAATCGACCTACGAATACTTGTTCCGTAGTAGCGTGTTGTCGTTTTATATGGGAGAGAAATTGTTTTAGAGATAAAAATAGAGCCTTACAGCCATTTTTTCTTTTTGAAAAAATAAAGCATACCGCCTAAGGCAAGGAGCATGATGCCCCACACGCCTAAATAGCCGTATTTCCAGCCTAATTCTGGCATATAACGAAAATTCATACCATATACACCCGCAATAAAAGTTAGGGGAATAAAGATGGTAGCAACAATCGTCAAGGTTTTCATTATTTGATTCATTTGATGCCCTTGCACGGAAAAATATAAATTGGTATTGCTTTCTAAGGTAGTAAGGAGTATATCACAATTGTCCAACAAGGTAAGGCAAATATCCTTTATTTCTAAAAAATATTTAATATGTCGGGGTTCAATAAATTGATTGTCGTTTCGCTCGGCAGTGAGCGAAAATTCTTTAATAGGTAGAATGGCTTTTTTGATAAAATGAACGAATTTTTTGTTCATTTCAATACTTTCTAATACAGACGGAGGTACGCCCTCGTTCATTGTAAATAAATTGAGTTTATCTACATCTGTTTCCATTTGTTGCAAGGTCTTAAAATACGTGTCTAATATCGACTCAAGCATAGCATACAGCAAATAATCAGCACCTCTTTCCCTTAAAATACCCGCATTGTTGCGTAATCGTATCCGTAAATGTTCAAAATAATCTCCTTTTCGTTCTTGGAAGGAAATGATGTAGTTTTTACCTATTACAAAACTGATCTGCTCGGTTATCATTTCATCTGTAGAGGGTACTATCGACTTAATAGTAACAAATGAATAGCCATCGTACTCCTGAAATTTAGGACGCTGATTCACGTCTAAAATATCCTGAATAACTAAGTTGTGAATACCTTGCGTTTTACAGATTCTTTCTATTAAGGGCACATTGTTCAGTCCATGAATGTTGAGCCAATTCATAGAGTCCGATTTTTCAAAAGGTAGAATCTCTTTGAGTGAAATAGGGGAGCATTCGATCAACGTATCTTTCGAATAGCTGAATAATTGCATGTCAACCGTTTCATTCGTTTTATCTCCAGTAAAAATAAAAGAATTAGGATCCGTCTGTTTCCTACTTAACACACGACCTTTACGGATAGTTTTCATGCTATTTTCTTTTAGGATATCTTTTGTGTAAACTTTTGCTTGTCAGTTTACACAAAGATACTAATTTTCTACTGATAAGATAATATTTACTTCTTTGTTTTGTTCTAAAATAGCATCGAGACAATCAGTGACTCCCAAATAAAGAGTATGGTACTGTGTTTTTAATAAAAAAAAGAAAATTGTGTTTATTTGTTGCAGAAAGAAGATAATTTCGATTTAATGTGTGATTCTGTTACAGAAGTGTAATATTTAACGACTATCTTTCTAATACCACAAATATCCTATTAATCCACTTAATAAGATTAAAATAATGGGATTTAAGCGGAAATAAGCAGCAATAAATACACTTCCAAAAATGAGGTAGCTAATGAGGTCGACAAAGTTTTCTGCGTTGCTAAGCAACAACGCAGCAGAGGCTATTAAGCCTATTACGGCAGGTTTTAGTCCCCACAATGCAGCTGCAAAATAGCGGTTACTGCGAAAAGTCACCATAAACCGGCTAATAAGTATCATGATGACAATAGAAGGTAGTGATACGGCAAAGGTAGCAATGACAGACCCCCAAATAGAGGAGGTAGCCGAGTAGCCTACGTAGGTAGCACAATTAATGGCGATAGGACCTGGCGTAACTTGCGAAATAGCCATAATGTTGGTAAAATCTGCCACCGTAAGCCAGCCTTGTATATCTACTACTTCGTGCTGAATAAGTGATACAATGGAATATCCGCCACCAAAACCAAAGAGTCCGATGGTAAAGAAACTCCAAAATAATTGAAGGTATATCATGGTTTTCCTTTTTTACGTTGTTGGATTAATTGGACTGTTAGTCCGAGCAAGATAGCTCCCACCACTACATAAATGGGCGAAAAACCGAACACCCATATCACTACAACGGCAGCAATGGGTATGATGGCAGTTTTCCATGTAATGCCAGAAGTCTGAATCATGCGCATTACGGGTACAGCAATAAGGGCAACCACGGCAGGGCGTATGCCTTTAAATATTCGTTCGACCGTAGGATTTTCGCTTATTTCTACAAAAGCAAAAGCAATACCCAAGATGATGATAAAAGAGGGTAGAATAACTCCCAAAGCTGTGGCAATTGTTCCTTTCCATTTACCCAATTTATACCCTATAAATACAGCACTGTTGAGCGAAATAGGACCAGGTGCTGTTTGCACTAACGCTAGCATTTCGGTATATTCGTCTTTGTTCAGCCATTTACGCTTGTGTACTATTTCTTGCTCAATAATGGATAGCATCGCATAGCCTCCACCGAATGTAAAAGCTCCAATCTTGAGAAAGGTGCTGAACAATTGCCAAATAGTTACTTGTTTCATAAGCCTGATGCAAGAAAAGACAGTAAATTACTGTCTTTTCTGTTTGTTATTGATGTTTTACTATCCAATTTTTTGCATTTACGAAGGCTTCTATCCAAGGACTCACTTCGTCCATGTTTTTGCGTTCGGTTGGGTAATATGCCCATTGCCATGGGAAAATAGCACGTTCTAGGTGAGGCATCATTGCTAGATGTCTGCCGTTTGATGAGCAAATACCCGCCACGTTGTAGTCCGATCCGTTTGGATTAGCAGGATAACTATTGTAACCGTATTTTGCTACAACATTGTATTTGCTTTCTGTTTCGGGCAAATGGAATTTACCTTCGCCGTGTGCTACCCAAATACCTAATTTTGTCCCTGATAAAGAATTGAATAAAATAGATTCGTTTTGAGGAATCGTTAAGCTTACAAAGTTTGACTCAAATTTATGTGAATCATTGTGTAGCATTTTAGCACGATTAGCGTGTTCTGGGTTGATTAGGTTGAGTTCAATCATTAATTGGCAACCGTTGCAAATACCCAAACTCAAGGTGTTTGGTCGTGCGTAGAAATTGTCGAGGGCTAATTTTGCTTTTTCGTTGTATAAGAATCCTCCCGCCCAACCTTTGGCTGAACCCAATACATCGGAGTTGGAAAATCCACCGCAGAACACAATCATTTGTATGTCTTCAAGGGTTTCTCTGCCACTTGCCAAATCGGTCATGTGTACATCTTTTACATCAAAACCAGCAAGGTATAAGGCATACGCCATTTCCCGTTCGCCGTTAGTGCCTTTTTCGCGAATGATGGCTGCTTTTGCACCGCTGTTGCCACGGTTATCTTGTTTGATGCCATATTGTGCTAAGTTGCCTGAAAAATTAGATGCAAAATCAAATTTCAAGGCTTGATTCTTATAGTTTTCGTAGCGTTGTGTTGCACATGTTTTGCCACTTTGTTTTGTGTCTAGTAAGTAAGATGTTTTGTACCAAGCATCACGTAGTTTGTCAATAGTAAATACATACGATTTTTTGCCTTGTGCCAATTGTATTTCGCGTTGAGCGATAGGAGTAGCAATTTTAGCAAAACCGATACCATTTTCTGTTAAGCATTTTTCTACTTCAATGGTATTTTTCACCTGAATCAACACACCTGGATTTTCAGCAAATAAAATATCGACTAATGGAAACGCTGCCATGTCGGATACATTCACGGCTAAACCGCCTTGCGTATTAGCGAAGCACATTTCAGCCAGAGCGGTAATCATACCACCCGCAGAAATATCGTGTCCAGCAAGAATGAGCTTATTTGCAATCAATTCTTGTATTGCAGTAAAGGCAGCAGCAAAATATTCGCTGTCTTGAACCGTTGGCGTTTCGCTGCCCAGTTTATTGAGTGTTTGGTACAATACCGAACCACCTAATTTAAAACTATCAAATGAAAAGTCAACGTAATATACACTTGTAGAAGGGTCATTTACGATAACAGGAGAAATCGTTTTCGTAATATCGCTTACTTCGCCAGCAGCAGAAATAATAACTGTGCCAGGAGCGAAAACTTTGTCGTTGCCGTATTTTTGTGTCATCGACAAGCTATCTTTTCCTGTGGGGATATTGATGCCTAATGAGCAAGCAAAATCGCTACAAGCCTCTACTGCTTTGTATAAGCGAGCGTCTTCACCTGCATTTTTGCAAGGCCACATCCAGTTCGCTGACAAGGAAATGCTTGCCAATCCTTCTGTTAAAGGAGCCCATACGATATTGGTAAGTGCTTCGGCAATAGCCAAAACAGAACCCGCTTCGGGATCAACCATAGCTGCCAAAGGTGCGTGTCCGATAGACGTGGCAAGACCTAATTTGCCTTGATAATCGAGTGCAACAGCACCCAAGTTGTTCAATGGCAATTGCAATTCGCCAGCACATTGTTGTGTCGCTACTTTCCCAGTTACCGACCTATCTACTTTGTTCGTAAGCCAATCTTTACACGCTACCGATTCGATACGCAATACATTGGTAAGGTATTCTTCTAATTGTGTTTCGGAAATAGTGGGTGTAGCAAACGTTTCGTTTACCGTATTGTCTGTAATAATAGTAGGAGGAGGATTTCCAATCATGTAATCCAAACGCAAATCAATATTTTTTTCGCCATTAGTTTGCTCAAATACAAATTGCATATCGCCCGTAGCTTCGCCTACCACGTAGATAGGTGAACGTTCGCGTTTCGCAATTTTCTCAATCAATTCAATGTCTTTTTTGTCTATCAATAAACCCATACGCTCTTGGCTTTCGTTGCCAATAATTTCTTTTGCCGAAAGAGTAATGTCTCCGATAGGCAATTTGTTGAGTTCAATTTTTCCACCAGTAGTTTCCACTAATTCTGATAAACAGTTAAGGTGTCCACCAGCACCGTGGTCGTGCATAGAAACAATTGGGTTGTTGTCGCTTTCGGCGAGTGTGCGAATTACGTTCGCTACCCGTTTTTGCATTTCGGGGTTGGCACGTTGTACGGCATTTAGCTCAATTGCATTGTCGAACTGACCTGTATCAACAGATGAAACAGCGCCACCGCCCATACCGATACGGTAATTATCGCCACCCATTACTACTACTTTATCGCCTGTTTTTGGTTCGCCTTTAAGCGCATCACGCATGGTGCCAAATCCAACGCCTCCTGCTAGCATGATTACTTTATCGAAACCATATTGCTTGTCGTTTTCTTCGTGTTCAAATGTAAGTACAGAACCACAAATAAGCGGTTGACCGAATTTATTGCCAAAATCAGAAGCTCCGTTGGACGCTTTTATCAAAATTTGTTCAGGAGTTTGATATAACCAGTTGCGTTCTTTGATGCTTTGTTCCCATGTGCGATTGGCTTCTATGCGTGGGTAAGCTGTCATATATACCGCTGTTCCAGCAATGGGCAAACTCGCTTTTCCACCTGCTAAGCGGTCGCGAATTTCGCCACCGGTACCTGTTGCAGCACCATTAAAAGGTTCAACAGTAGTAGGAAAGTTGTGTGTTTCAGCTTTCAGCGATAGTACAGATTTAATTTCTTTGGTTGTAAAGAAATCCGCTTTGTCTCCACTTTTTGGAGCAAATTGCTCAATAAGAGGACCTTCGTTAAAAGCAACGTTGTCTTTGTAAGCAGAAACAAGTTTATTCGGATTGTATTCCGATGTTTTTCTAATCATTTTGAACAAAGAAAGTTCTTTTTCTTCTCCGTCGATGATGAATTTTCCATTGAAAATTTTGTGTCGGCAGTGTTCAGAATTTACTTGTGAAAATCCAAATACTTCACTGTCTGTTAATTTTCTGCCTATCGTTTCGCTAATATTATCAAGGTAAGCTATTTCATTTTCATTTAAAGCCAAACCTTCTTTTTTGTTGTAAGTCGTAATATCGTCTATGTACAGGATGGGTTCTGGTTGTTTCACAATATCGAAAATAGTTTGGGTAACTTTTTCGTATTTGCGTTGCAACATAGGGTCGAAAGCCTCTGTGGTAGCAGGATAAAACTCTTCGATACGAAGAATGCCTGTAATGCCCATATTTTGGGTAATCTCTACGGCATTGGTACTCCAAGGAGTAATCATTTCGCGTCGTGGTCCAATAAAATTGCCACTTAGTTCGCTTTGTTGTAGCAATGTAGCCTCATTAAATAACCATACTAATTTATCTGTGTCCTTGCTAGTCGGTTCGTTGGTGCATTGAACAGCAAGAATGGTTTTTTCAGGAGTTTCAAAAAATAGAATCATGCGTTTTTTCAGCGTTAAATGATTATTGTTGAATGAGTTGGATTAATTGCGAAGCGTGTTCTTTTGTGTTCACGGCTTTTCCTGTAAGGATATGAGTAATAATGCCTTTTTCGTCTATAATAAAAGTTGTGCGTACAGTGCCCATGTATTTTTTACCATACATTGATTTTTCTGTCCATACACCAAAGCTTTCTACCAATGTTTTGTCAATATCGGCAATTAAAGGGAAGGGTAAGTCAAATTTTTGGATGAATTTTTGGTGAGAAGTTTCACTGTCCACACTCACCCCAATTACTTGGTACCCCATGGTTTTGAGCGTTTCGTACTCATCACGCAAGCTGCAAGCTTGTGCTGTACAACCCGACGTATTATCTTTGGGATAAAAATACAGAATAATTTTTTTGTTTTGGTAATCAGATAGTTGAATC
>JAGNUZ010000032.1 GCA_017986765.1 Paludibacteraceae bacterium
ACTCACCACCTAATCGTCCAGCTTTGGGACCTAAATCAACCACATAATCGGCTGCCAACATCATGTCTTTGTCGTGTTCTACAACAATGACGGTATTTCCCATATCACGTAATTGCTTTAGCGAGTCGATGAGTTTCAAGTTATCCCGTTGGTGCAAACCAATACTCGGTTCGTCTAAAATATATAGCACATTGACTAGCTGAGAACCAATTTGTGTAGCTAGGCGAATCCGCTGACTTTCTCCACCAGACAAGCTCATCGAAGGGCGATTGAGCGACAAATAATTGAGCCCAACATTCAATAAAAAGCTCAAACGGATACTTATTTCTTTGCAAATTTCCGTAGCAATTTTCTTTTGGCGACTGTCTAAATGCTGTACATTTTCCGTTATCCACTCGTGCAACTGAGTAATATCCATTGCAGCTAGATCGGCTATATTTCTATCAATAATTTTAAAATGAAGCGATTCTCTTTTCAAGCGCGCACCGTTACATTCAGGGCAGGTTACGGTTTCCGAGAACTGCTCTGCCCACTTTTGTGCCGAAGCAGAGGCCTCAGATTCTTGCTGCATACTGACATATTGTACGATTCCATCGTATGCAACAGGATAATTGGATAAGCCCGATGTATCACTTTTAATCAAGATTTTTTCGGATGTACCGTGAATGATTTTATCAACTAACTCTTGGGGTAATTTTTTGATAGGTGTTTTTAGCGTACAATCGTACTCCTCACACAAGGTTTGTATCTGTAGAAATAAAATGCCATTTTTAAATCTTCCCAAGGGGGCAATTCCTCCATCATAGATAGAAAGCGAATTGTCGGGAATAATCTTATCAATGTCAATTTTGGTAATTACACCAACTCCATTGCATCTTGGGCAACAACCTTTGGGCGAATTAAACGAAAAATCGTGCGGAGCAGGTTCGCTATACGATATACCAGAGGTCGGGCACATGAGCTTTTTGCTAAAATACCTGATTTCATCAGTATCTTTATCCAGCACCATTATCACACCATCGCCCTGATTCATGGCAATACGGAGGGAGTCTTGCAAACGACGTTCATCTTTTTCTTGCACTTCGAGGCGATCAATTACCACTTCAATATCGTGGTTTTTGTACCTATCGAGTTTCAGTCCGTGTGTAATTTCTCGTAACTGTCCATCAATACGCACATTGAGGTAGCCTTTTTTACGAATTTGCTCAAATAATTCTTTGTAATGCCCTTTCCGTGTTTTGACAACAGGAGCCAAAATGAATATTTTTTTACCCTGATAATCACCTAAAATAAGCGATAAAATTTGCTCTTCGGTGTATTTCACCATTTTTTCACCCGTAAGGTAGGAGTAAGCCACTCCTGCACGAGCAAATAGAAGGCGAAGAAAATCATAAATCTCGGTTACCGTACCCACCGTAGAATGAGGATTTCGATTGGTCGTTTTTTGTTCAATAGCAATTACGGGCGATAAACCTTTTATTTCATCGACATTTGGACGCTCAATATTGCCCAAAAAATTACGTACGTACGCAGAAAATGTTTCTACATAGCGGCGTTGCCCTTCGGCAAAAATAGTATCAAATGCCAGCGAAGACTTTCCGCTACCACTAAGTCCTGTAATTACTGTTAAACTATTATGCGGAATGCGTACATCTACATTTTTTAAATTATTTTCTTTCGCTCCAAAAACCTCTAAGTATGTCTGTTTTTCTGTATCCAACTGCTCCTCCTTTTGCATCATCTTACCACCTTATAATATAGCATTTTATGGTTCAGCATAGGCTTTCCCTTCACTACAATTGTATCTATTTTCCATCTAATTTCCATGATGGAACCGTTGTATTCTGTTCCTAATGGTATATCGTAACTCAATCGGAGTGTATCATTTTGTTTGGTTCTATACACCGCTCTCATGGGAATCGAAATATCATCAAAGAAAAGATATTGCACCGTATCGGTATAGTTGATATCGCTGCTCCAATTTGTTTTATTTGGACGCATAGCAGACGAAAACCGTTTAATATTCAATGAATTTTTAACAACTTGCTGTTGTGCACGTTCAGCTTGAGGCAAATCGACAAAACCCCTGCCTTCGAGAAACTGCAAAAAACGATCTTCGTGTTGATTAACAATGCGTACCGTTTTCTTTTCAGGTAATTTCACATCAAAAGTCAAAAAATAGGTTTTTTCATTGTATGTAAACGAATACAAAGGCACTGTTTTGTCCTCCAACACCAAGGGTGAAATACTTGATTGTTGATTATACGTAATATTGGCATAAAAAAGCGAATCTTGCTGATAGATGGTGTATTCTAACAAATTCCAATTTTTGTCAAACAACGAATAGCTGCCTACATACGATTTGATGCTGGTATCTTCTAATGTCTCCACGGGAGTTAAGACATCTGGCTGCGTGGTGTCTTTTTTCTTGTTACACCCAAGCAAAACTAGCCCTACTAACAATAGAATAATGTATGTGTGCCATTTCATATGCTCAATTCATTTGATTTTTACGTGATTTATTCGCTAAATACAACACGAAAGACATCACTATATACAAGATAATAGAAAGTGCCAATCCGAAAAAGAAGAATGCAATCACCAATCCCAAGGACAGAATTAAAAACAAGTATTGCACTTTGTTTTGAGCCAAGCCAAATCCTTTCATTTTGAGTGAAAACATAGGTAGTGGCGATACAAGTAAAAAACAAGAAAGGGCGACAAGTCCAATCAGCAACCACAAGCCATACACTTCAATTTTCCAAAATGGGTCAAAACCATGAGCCTGAGCAAGTGCTGCATATCCAACCGCTACTCCGCCAATGAATATTGCATTTGCAGGCGTTGCTAACCCCTTAAAACTCGTAGTTTGCGATTCATCAATATTGAATTTTGCCAAACGTAATGCTGAAAAAACAGGAATAAAAAAAGCGATATAGGGAAATAAATAGGCGTAATCAAACATCGACTCTGCATACGGAAATTCTTTGAAAAGAGAAAAGACAATCACGCCAGGAGCCAAGCCAAAGCTGATTAAATCTGCCAAGGAATCAAGTTGCTTACCCATTTCGGAATAAGCACCCAATAAGCGAGCAGAAAATCCATCCAAAAAATCAAATACTGCAGACAGTAGAATAAACAGAGTTGCAAACAACAAATTGCCCTCAAAGGCAAACGCAACAGCTATGCAACCCGACAACAGGTTGATGCTCGTAAGCGTATTTGGAATGTGTTTTGAAATAGATGTAGCCATATCGTTTTTCGTTTTAAAAAAATGGTTTGTTCATTGTAGAGCCTTCGTTAGCAGCTTTTTCTAACTGCAAAATTGCATCGAATTTCCGCTCAAAACCCTCGCTGGGACTCAATGCTGGCGAATGGATAAAATACCCATCTCTATCCAACAAATAATACGAAGGGATGTTGTGTACACCAAA
The DNA here is from genome assembly GCA_017986765.1 of Paludibacteraceae bacterium. Taxonomy (GTDB): domain Bacteria; phylum Bacteroidota; class Bacteroidia; order Bacteroidales; family Paludibacteraceae; genus JAAYPI01. The sequence continues at coordinate 3,435 of JAGNUZ010000032.1, forward strand.
CGCCTGCAACATATCTTTGTTGTTATCCCAATTCGTTATCACAATATCAGCAGGAGCTTCTTGTATATAATCGACTGTTGTAGAGAGTGTTTCGTTGGAAAAAACAAAGATAACCGCAATATCGTCGGAGTATCGTTTGGCTAATTGTTGCAAATACGCAATATCTGCGCGAGACTCTGTGATAAAGGAACTTGCAAAGACTACGTACACGAATTTTCCTTCAAAATTGCGAAGCGAGACTGGTTTTCCAGACAAATTAAGCAATTTGTAATCAGCGGGTTTTGTGCCAATTTGTGCTCGTTGCAAATTAGATAAAATACCTGTTGCTATTTGTTTGTGTTCTGCAAATGGGCTCGTGCGTTGTATTTGCTCTATTAAACTGCGTGCATGTTCCTTGTCTTCGGGTTTGCTGTTGTAATTCTCCCACAAATTATACAACAACACCAATTCCTCTAATCGAGGATTATTCCACACCATCAAGGAGGCAAATTTTTCTTTTAGTAGGGGCAAATTCGCTTGCTTGTACGCTTGAAGCACTTCTTGAGCCGAAGACTCGTATTCAAAATGATTGAAAAAACCATCAAACAAAACAAAAAAAGCTTCCCAATAAGCTGGATTAGAATAACTTACCGTCATAGGCACAAAATATTCTTGAATACTCCAAAAGGGAGATAACTCTATGTGTAAATTTGCCAACAAGGCATAGGTACTCTGTTTGTAGGTGTTAAAATAAGGATTTTCACTCACAAATTGCCCATCAATACTATCGATAGCAGCCCGCAAGTACTGTGTAGATACATCCGCAAACAAGGCCTTGTTCCACACCTCATCAATGGCTAATTCAAAATTCAAAATATCTTGATTAATATCGTCCGTGGGCGTGTTTTTCAAATTTGCCAACACCTCTTTGGGTGTAAAAAACATATTGAAAAGTTGCGCATCTGATTTTGGCACATACGGCATTTTTTTTAGGTCATACGTTTTATTAGGCTCTACAAACAAAACGGCTCTATATACACCCAAATCAATAAAACATTTATGCACCTCATCAAGCTCAAAACAAAATTCAAAATTCCCAACCGAATCAAGCTCCGAACTGACTACAATCACCTCTTTTTTTGTTATTTCGTCCGAAAAGTAGCGTAAATGCACAATTGTATCGGGATATGCACGCAACGAACCACGCACGTACGTTTCCGCAGACACCGTGATAATGCTGCATAAGGCAGTAATCAAAATGGATAAGACACATTTTTTCATTGCGTAAAATTACAAAAAATATAGACAAAAAAATAATTTAGCGTACTTTTGTAAAAAGTTAACATCATTATGCCTACTAAAACACGTATTTTACTCGGAATGAGCGGCGGAACCGACAGTTCTGTAGCTGCCATTTTGCTACAGCAAGCTGGTTACGAAGTAATTGGCGTTACCTTTCGCTTTTACGAACACAATAGCGACCAACATTACCTTGAAAAAGCAAAAAATATGGCAGATTTTTTGCATATACCTCATTACGTGGTAGATAAGCGGGAAGAATTTAGCCATATAGTGATACAAAATTTTGTGGACGAATACATGGCTGGACGCACGCCTTTCCCTTGTGTACATTGCAATATGCACGTAAAATGGATATCGCTACTAGAGCAAGCCGCACTGCTCAACTGCTCGTATATTGCCACGGGACATTATGCCAATTGCATAGAAAATCAAGGTATTACCTATATTACCAAAGGGATAGATGACAGCAAAGACCAAACATTTTTTCTTTGGGGAATGCCCGATGAAGCTATCCAACGGGTGGTTTTTCCCTTGGGAAGTTACCGCTACAAAGAGGTGCATGCTTTGGCAAAAAAACACGCACTTCCGATTGTGCAAGGCAATAAAAACAGCGTAGGTGCATGCTTTTGTCCTAGCGACTACCGACCCTTTTTAAAAGAACTGGCAAAGGCACAAAATTTGCCTATAAAAAAGGGAGTTTTCACCGATGAAATCGGTGAAATTATAGGTTCTCATCAAGGATATCCATTCTATACTATTGGTCAACGACGCGGACTAGGCGTACAACACACTAAACCGCTGTATGTGCAAAAAATAGACAAGCAAAGTAACATCATTACCTTGGCAGAAAAAACTGCCTGCTACCAATCGACCATAGAGGTTGAGCAACTTATTTACCGCCACGAAAGCGATTTACAACAGAATTTAATTGCCAAAATACAATACCGAAAGCAAGCAAGCTGTTGTACCCTTACGCTACACAACGAGCACACTGCAACCATCGTTTTACATACCCCTGCAACAGGCATCGCCAAAGGGCAATCTATCGTATTGTACCACAACGAACGTCTAATAGGCGGCGGAGTTGTCGAAAACGCATACTAAAACGACATTTTTTTTCTAAATTATTTGGTATTTTCTAAAAACGTATTACCTTTGCACTCGCAATGGCGTCATAGCTCAGTTGGTAGAGCAAAGGACTGAAAATCCTTGTGTCCCCGGTTCGATTCCTGGTGACGCCACTTACAAAACCAAAAGCAGTTGATTTTTATCAACTGCTTTTTTATTGACGAAATTGCTCATAAATTAAATCTGATGCACCTTGTTTATATCATACAATATTCTTCATCTTACGCCAAAGCTATAAACGACATCATTCACCATATCTACATTGTGCATCATCCTCCATGTTGTTGATTTGAGATACTGAAAGCCTACTTTTTCCATTGTTGAGATTAAGCGTTGTACATCCACTTCTCCAGGATGAGGAATTGCTGCTGGATATACATGGATAATTCCCGTTGGTTTTATCACTCGGAAAAAATACGAAAACAGGGCATCCCAATCTTCTATATATTGTAAAACATCAAAAACAAAAACAGCATCAATGGTTTTTTCTGCTATGGTAGTTTGCGTGGTTAAATTATCGAAATGCAAAATTTTGACAGTATCCATCATTGAAAACAGAGGCAATCTTTCTCGTAGAATCGTCAGTGCATCTTCATTCCGTTCAATAGAATAAACACAACCTTGTGTGCCCACCACTTGTGATAAAGGGATGGTATATCGCCCTTTTCCACACCCGAAATCAATTATCGTATCGCCATTTTTTACTCCTAAATCCTTGAGCATTTTTGCTCCTTCACTTTGCAACCACAAAGTTTCATGCTGTGATAATTCCATTATAATTCCCCTATTTAAAATTTATTGTACAGTTTTTGCATACAAATAAACGGGTTATTTTTAAAAGAAACAATTTATGACCCATACTATTTACCTACAAATTAAAATAATTTTCGTAAACATGTAAAATAAGCAGCTTGAAAACAAGTCGGTGACTAAACCCTTGATTAAATTAATTTTAGCAATGAGGGGTGATATCAGGTATATTTTTACAAATAAATAAGCACCATTCAGATATATTAGTAAGTTTATCATACTCTAGCGATAAATCTTACTCCCACATTATTGCGTGCAGTAAATATTTTCACTACTTTTGAACATCATTACAAAAAAAATGCATGTATGTCTATAAACAAGTTTAACAATATCTTTTTCATTGGTGTTGCCGGTGTAGGCATGAGTGCTATTGCTCAATACCTTAGTGGAATAGGCAAGCAGGTAAGCGGTAGCGATAGATATTTTGTGCCGAATCAAGCCAACGAAACCAAAACAAAACTAGAGGCTGAAGGCATTCGATGCTTTCCGCAAGATGGTAGTGGCATCAATGAGCAAACGGATTTGATTGTAGTATCTACCGCCATAGAAGATACGGTAGCAGAGGTGCAAAAAGCAAAAAAACTGGGTATTCCCATATTAAAACGCTCGAAAGTATTGGCAATGATTGCCGAAAGCAAAAAAACAATTGCCGTGGGTGGCACATCGGGTAAAAGTACCGTTTCCGCCATGATTTTCGATATTTTGCAATATGCTGGCTTAGAACCAAGCATTATTAGCGGTGCTGGCTTAACGAGTATCATCCGTGAAGGTAAAATTGGCAATGCCAAAGTAGGCAAAGGCGAGTGGTTGGTAATAGAAGCAGATGAGAGCGATGGCTCTATCGTGGAGTATCATCCTGAAATTGGCTTGCTACTCAATATTGAGAAAGACCACCAAGAAATTAATGAATTGATGCAGATATTTGGCACATTCAAAGAGCATACAAAATCACAATTTATCACGAATCAATCGAACAAATTAGCCGCTCAATTATCGGCAAATAAAGCCAATGATTTTGCCTCATCACCCATAACGGGAACAGGATATGTTGGCACTGATTTTGCACAAAATAGTTTTGAAATCACTTTTACAGTGGATAACACTCCCGTAAAAATGCACGCTATTGGCAAACACACGATGGAAAATGCCTTGGCATCTATTGCGGTAGTGAACCAATTAGGTGTAAGCACCCCCACAGCAGCTGCATCGCTCGAACGCTACGAGGGCATTTACCGCCGACACCAAGTAATTGGCAAAAAAAATGGCGTGTATATCATCGACGATTACGCACACAACCCTGCCAAATGTGCCGCTTCCATCGCTGCTTGTCAAGCCATAGCTCCAAAGGTGGTTGCATGGTTTCAACCTCATGGATATGGACCAACACGATTTTTGCGTGCTGATTTTGTGCAAGAAATTGCAGCTACCTTGCGTGATGAAGATGAAATTTGGATGAGTGAAATTTTTTATGCTGGTGGTTCTGCTGTCAAAGACATTTCGGCAAACGACCTGATAGAAGATATACAGAAATTGGGGAAAAAAGCCTTTTTTGTGGCTGACAGGAAGGATTTTGTTACAGCAATTCAACCGCATCTCTCGGAAAACACGGTACTCCTACTGATGGGAGCACGCGACCCAAGTCTGGAGGTCTTTGCTCGGGAGGTGTACGAAGCTTTATAGCATGTATATATCCTACTTTCGTACTAAAACAAAACAAACATGAAAATAGCAATTATAGGTACAGGCGGCGTAGGTGGTTATTTTGGGGCTAAGCTGCTGCAAGCGGGTAACGAAGTGTCTTTTTTGGCACGTGGCGAGCATTTGCGGGTAATGCAGCAACACGGTTTACGAGTAAAAAGCATATTGGGCGATTTTCAAACTCCACCGTGCAAAGCTTCCGATGAAATCGCTGATTTAGGTGTGGTGGATTTAATTATTATCGGTGTAAAAGCGTGGCAAATACAAGATCTAGCTCCGCAATTAGTACACATCATGCACAAAAACACCATTATCTTGCCCTTGCAAAACGGAGTGATAGCAGCGGAAGAATTAGCTAAAAACATTGATTCCACTCATATTATTGGTGGTTTGTGTCGCATCGTGAGCATGATAAGTGCCCCTGGCTGTATCGACCATACAGGCGTAGTCCCGACGATTGTGTTTGGAGAATTCAACAAAGCCGATGACAAGCGATTACTTGCCGTACAAACACTATTCAATGAGGCTGGGATTAAAAATATTTTGAGCAAAAATATTGAAGCAGAACTGTGGAAAAAACTACTTCTTATCTGCATCAGCGGGTTGATGGCAGTTACCCGTAGCACATACGGTGAAATGAACGAAATACCTGCTACACGACAAATGATGATAGGCTTATTGACAGAAATTGCAACAATATCCAACGCTAGAGGAACTACATTAAACGCTGACATTGTAGAACGTACAGTCGAATTTTTAGACACCATGCCTTACGACACTACATACTCGCTTACACGTGATGTGTGGGAGGGAAAACCTTCGGAAATTGAGTATCAAAATGGCATTATTGCTAAATTGGGTAAGCAATTTGGTATTCCAACTCCTGTGAATGAATTTATCTACAATGCTATTTTGCCCATGGAGCGAAAAGCTCGCATGAAAAAAGCGTAAGGCTTTATCTTACATTTCTTTGCGTAAACGTGCCACAGGAATATCCAATTGTTCGCGATATTTTGCTACAGTTCTACGAGCAATATTATATCCTTTTTGTTGTAATATTTCAGTTAATTTATCGTCCGACAAGGGTTTCTTTTTGTCCTCTTCCTCAATACATTGTACCAAGATATTTTTTATCTCTCGAGTAGAAACCTCCTCGCCCGACTGGGTAAGCATGCCCTCGGTAAAGAAATAACGCAAAGGGAAAACGCCAAAATTCGTTTGTATGTATTTGCTATTGGCTACACGTGAAATGGTGGAAATATCGTAACCCGAAATTTCCGCAATATCTTTCATCGTCATTGGACGCAAAAAAGCATCACTCCCTTCGTAAAAATACTGTCTTTGAAAATTCACTATCGCCGTAGTTACTTTCAGTAAGGTTTCTTCTCGTTGCTTTACGGCATCTATAAACGATTTCGCTGCATCTAATTTTTGTTTGGCAAAAGATACGGCATCTTTCATCGACTGTGTTTGGTTGGCTTTGTTCGACACAAAATCTTGAAACAAATTGACATACACGTGATTAACCCGCAACGACGGAATATGATTGCTATTCAGCGAAAGCGAAAGTTGTCCCTCTTGCGATTCCAATACAAAATCGGGAGTAATGGCTTCTTTGTTTTTTTCGAGCAATAAGCCGTTCCAACCATTCCCTGGTTTGGGATTTAGATGCACAATTTCTTCAATAGCAGCGCGCAGTGTATCATCGTCAATTTCTAATTTAGCCATTATTTTATCATAATGCTTGTTGCTAAATTCAGTAAAATATTCTTCTAAAAGGTGCATAGCAATATCCACCGAAGGAGTTATTTTTTTGCGTTGCAATTGCAATAGCAAACACTCTTGTAAGGAGCGTGCACCTACACCCGAAGGTTCGAGTTGTTGCACAATCGCCAAGATTTCAAAAAGGGCTGATTCTGTGATGTTTGTACCTGTTACAATGCTAATATCGGTGGCAATTTGAGCTATTTCTCTACGCAAATAACCCTCTTCATCGATATTACCCACCACATATTCTGCTAGTAAAAACTGCTGTTCCGAAATAGGGAGTAAATTCAATTGACTGAGTAAATGTTCGTGAAACGACTCTCCTTCGGATTGCGGAATTGAATAAATGCCAGAGCTATTTGCATTGGGATCTTTGGGCATGCTGTAATCAGCATCATCTCCATCGTCCATATAATCTGCCACATCAAAAAGCTCATCAGTCTCTGTATCAGAAAGTTCTTCTTCGCCATCAGACACATCTTCCTCTGAAACGCCCTCTTCTAAGGCTGGGTTTTCTTCTAACTCTGTTTTAATTTTTTCTTCAAATTCGAGCACAGAAAATTCCAACAACTTAATAATTTGAAGTTGCAAGGGAGATAATTTCTGTTGTAGTTTTTGTTGAAATTGTTGTTTTAGAGCCATATATACGATGTTAAAACATTACAAATGTACATTAATTTTTCAAACAGCATACCCAAATACTGAAATTTTACGTAAATTTGCTGATACCTTACTCTACCAAAAACAGATAACACAACTATCATGAGAAAACTTATCGGTGTATATATCCTTTTTTTACTCAGTATTCCTCTCGTAGTAATGAGCAAAAACCTCGAACGCACACACGCTTTGCACCGACAAGCCACCATGGCACTGAATAGTGGACAAATTGAGCAAGGAATTGCACTTTACGAAAGCGTCATCAAGAAAAACAAAAACCAAATGGAATATTACTGGCTGTTGGATGATGTACTAAAACAAACGCAGCAACATGAAAAACGCATCGTATTGCTAGAAAAAGCGACGAAGATAAAACATGCTAATTTTCCCGAAGAAACCAAGGAAAAATTAGGATTGGTGTATTTCGATGCTGGCAAATATGCAGAAGCTATGAAGGTATTTCAAGGACTAAAACAAACGTCAGATGTGCGACAACACCTTGCGAACTGCGTAACGGCACAAGAGCTCCGCTCAAAGCCCATCGAATGCATTATTCAAAATATGGGGAGCAATATCAATACTCCTTTCGATAATATTTGGCCCAGCATTACTGCTGATAACGCCCTGTTTTCGAGCACCGTAGTAGTCGGTAAAACCTCGCCTTTTAGTCATCCCCATTCCATTCAGGAAGATATTTGTCAAAGCTCAAAACAAGACAGCGTGTGGCAACCAACACAACGATTACCTGCTCCTATCAATACAAATGAAAACGAAGGAGCGCAACATTTTTCTGCCGATGGTCGGTATATGTTTTTCGTAGCTTGCCACCGCAAAAACGGCAAAGGCAGTTGCGATATCTATTACTCTATAAACAATGGCGGCATTTTTTCCGCTCCCATCAATGCAGGAGAACCTTTAAACACAGCATATTGGGAAAGTACACCGAGTTTTTCTGCCAACGGCAAGCAACTCTACTTTTCGAGCAATCGCAAAGGTGGAGAAGGTGGAAAAGACATATGGATGTGCGATGTGGAAATTGAAAGTGAAGGCAAACTGACATTTTCCAATCCAGTGAATCTTGGAGATAAAGTCAATACAGCCAAAGATGAAATTTCTCCTTTTATTCATCCTGATAACGAGCATTTGTATTTCTCTTCTAATGGATTTGCAGGCATGGGTGGGTTAGATGTATTTGTTGCCACAAAAGACAGCAATAGCGCATGGGCAAACACTAAAAACATTGGGTATCCCATCAATACTTCGAGCGATGAAATGGGCTTTTTCGTAGCTGCTTCAGGCGAAAAAGCCTATATGGCATCCAGCCAATATGAAAACAATAAGCAGTACAACAAACAGATATACGAAATTAGTTTGCCACAGACCATGCAACCTCAAAAGATGCATGTAATAAAAGGAATTGTGCTTGATAAAAAAACCAAACAAGCACTACAAAGCATTGTCGAAATATTTGATACGCACACACGCAACACCATATCGCAAACCATATCCGACAGCAAAAGAGGTGATTTCACCGCTATTATCCCCTCTGCGAAAGAAGTAGGATTGGGCGTTCAGAAAGAAGGTTATTTACCGTATTCGGAAAAAATAGACACGACACTTTCTGGTCAGGCTTACCGCGCCATTCTCTTACAACGCATAGAAAAAGGAACAAGCTTTGTATTGCAAAACATATATTTTGATTTCGATTCGGCAGATCTACTTACTGATTCGCATGCTGAATTGATGCGTTTAGTGCACTTTTTACAAAGCAATACCACAATCAAACTACACGTAGTTGGTCATACCGACAATATGGGTTCAGACGCCTACAATCTGGCTCTTTCTATCCAACGAGCCAAATCAGTATTGAGCTTTTTAGTAGCACAAAAAATTGACGAGCAACGCCTAAGCTACAGCGGAAAAGGAGCTACTGAACCAATAGAAGACAATAGTACGGACGAAGGAAGAATGAAA
>JAGNUZ010000131.1 GCA_017986765.1 Paludibacteraceae bacterium
TCCTTCTTCTGGTTTCACAATGATCGTACCACCAGACAAACCTTTGCCTAAGTAGTCGTTTGCATCTCCTGATAAAGTAAAGCGTAGGCCATTAGTTAGGAATGCCCCGTAACTTTGTCCAGCAGACCCCGTAAAGTCAAATTGGATAGTATCTTTAGGCAATCCTTCTTCAGCATATTTTTTAGCAATCTCACCAGATAAGGTTGTTCCAATCGAACGGTCGGTGTTATTAATCGTATATGCTTTCTTTATGGGTGTACCATTTTCGATTGCCGATTTTGCATCTGCTACTAACTGAGAGTTTAAACTCGGGTCCAGTTGGTGATAGAGAGGAGATTCCTTGCGAATAGCATTGTATTCAGCCTCTTTAGGATAGTACAACAAACGCGACAAGTCGATTTTGCTTATTTTAGAATCAGAAGAGTCTTCTTTTTGTGATAATAAATCCGCACGTCCAATAACTTCATCTAGGCTTGTAAATCCTAATTCAGCTAAATGTTCGCGCACATTTTCAGCTAAGAAAGTAAAGAAATGTACGAGGTATTCCGAACGTCCAATAAATCGCTTACGCAATTCTTCGTTTTGCGTAGCTACACCCATAGGACAGGTGTTGATATGGCATTTACGCATCATTACACAGCCTAGTACAATCAAAGCACTTGTGGCAAAGCCAAATTCTTCGGCACCCAATAAGGCTTGAATTACAATGTCTCTACCTGTTTTGAGCTGTCCATCTACTTGCAAGGTTACGTTTCCACGTAAGTTGTTGATGATAAGTGTTTGTTGTGTTTCAGCGATACCTATTTCTGATGGCAATCCAGCATGACGTATAGAACTTGAAGGACTAGCACCTGTTCCGCCTTCACAACCACTGATGGTAATCATATCCGCCTTTGCTTTGGCTACACCAGCAGCAATAGTCCCTACACCTGTTTCGGATACCAGTTTTACACTGATACGAGCAGCAGGGTTCACGCTGCGTAAATCAAAAATAAGTTGAGCCAAATCTTCAATCGAATAGATATCGTGATGAGGTGGTGGCGATATTAGAGAAATACCAGGTATTGAATGTCTGGTGTGAGCAATGATTTCATCTACCTTATAACCAGGTAATTGACCCCCTTCTCCAGGTTTTGCACCTTGTGCTACTTTTATTTGAATTTCATCAGCATTGACCAAGTAATTGGTTGTAACACCAAATCTACCTGATGCTACTTGCTTAATTGCACTGCGAGCAGAACTTCCGTCGGCTCTAGGTGTAAAGCGTTTAGAGTCTTCTCCACCTTCACCAGTGTTACTTTTTCCATGCAATTGGTTCATCGCAATAGCTAAGGCTTCGTGTGCTTCTGCACTAATTGAGCCATAAGACATTGCTCCTGTAACAAAACGTTTCGTAATGCTTTCTACAGGTTCTACCAATGAAATATCAATTGGATTGCGTTTGTATTCAATTAAATCCCTTATAAATACAGTTTGCGTTTTATCATCTACTGCACTCACGTATTCTTTGAATTTTGCATAATCACCCAAACGGGTAGATAATTGCAATTTTGCTATTGTTTCTGGATTCCAAGCATGGTATTCGCCATTGCGTCTATAAGCATATTGACCACTATTTTGGAGTAATTCAATCTCCTCTGTATATGCTTTTTGGTGAAAATGAACGATATCTTTGTTGATATCTTCCAATCCAATACCGTTTAGTTTGGAAATAGTTCCGCAGAAATATTTTTGTAGAAGTTCATCTGAAATACCTAAAGCCTCAAACAATTGAGAACCACGATAACTTCGGATAGTAGCAATACCCATTTTGGAAATTACTTTTTTCAAGCCTTTGTTTAAGGCTTTCATGTAATTTTTTTCCGCAGTATGGTAATCAAGCTGAACGATTTTATTTTTCACTAAGTCGCTGATAACGGCACATGCCATGTATGGATTGATAGAGCTTGCTCCATAACCGATTAATAGAGCCATGTGCATTACTTCTCGTGCGTCAGCAGTTTCTACCACTAAGGCAGTTTGTACACGTTTTCTCTTGTCTATAAGGTAGTTGTGAACAGCTGCTACTGCTAATAAAGATGGGATAGGGGCGTGTGTGCTACTGACTGCTCTATCAGAAAGAATAATGTAATTGCAATCATCATCCACCGCTTTTTCTGCAGCCTCGCACAATGCTGTAATGGCATTCTCTAGTCCTTGTGCACCGTCTTTTACTGCATAAACAGTATTTAGAGTAATCGTTGTAAAACCTTTGTACGATAAATTGCGTAAGATGTCAATGTCTTGATTGGTAAGAATAGGGCTACTTATTTGCACCATTTTACACAATTCAGAAGAGGGTTGTAATAAGTTTTTGTTAATTACGCCCATGTAGCTACTTGTAGCCATAACCAATTCTTCTCGAATAGGGTCAATGGGAGGATTTGTTACTTGAGCAAATTGTTGTCTAAAATAATTGTAAAACAGTTGTTGTTTAGACGAAAATGGAGCAATCGGCGTATCATTACCCATTGAGCTCAAAGGCTCGTTGCCTTCTTGAGCCATTGGCGTTAATATAGCGTCAATATCCTCTTTGTGGTAGCCAAATACCCGTAATAATTGTGGAAAGTTTGGCACATCCACTTTCGGGTGTCTTCCAGAACTTATTTTATCTAGTTTAATTCTATTTTTAGTTAACCATTCACCGTATGGAAATTGCGAAGCTAATTCTGCTTTGATTTCTTTATCACGGTAAATTTCATTTTTTGCAGTATTGATTAAAATCATTTTGCCTGGTTGCAAACGACCCTTTTCTTTGATTTCTTCGGGTTTAAAAGGAAGAACACCTGTTTCAGATGCCATCACCATCATATTGTCATGCGTAATAACAAAACGTGCAGGACGCAATCCGTTTCTATCTAGCATACCGCCAGCATATACGCCATCAGCAAAAAGCAAGGTAGCAGGACCATCCCATGGTTCCATTAAAATACTGTGGTATTCGTAAAAAGATTTAACTTTCGTTGAAATTGGATTTTTATCATTGAAACTTTCAGGCACTAGCATCGCTAATGCGTGAGGGAGGCTCATCCCAGACATCACGAAGAATTCCAAAGCATTATCCAACGACGCACTGTCACTCATATTTGGTTGAATGATAGGCGATATTCTGGATATGTCGGAGATAAATTTAGGGTCGAGCACACTTTCGCGTGCTTCCATCCAACGGCGATTTCCTCGGATAGTATTAATCTCTCCATTGTGTCCCAATAAACGGAAAGGCTGTGCCAAATTCCATGTAGGGAAAGTATTGGTAGAAAAACGTGAGTGAACCAATGACATCGCACTGGTGAAATTGATATTGGTTAAATCAGGGTAATATAAACGCAATTGCAATGAGGTGAGCATTCCTTTGTACACGATTTTTTGTGATGAAAGGCTAGGAATATAAAACTCATCTTTTGTAGGAATATCTGAATCAAGAATATCCTTTTCAATCAATTTACGAGTTAAGTATAAACGTGTTTCTAAGGGCATTTTCGAAGGTAGCGTTTCTACCATGAAAATTTGTTTAATATCTGGTTCGCGAGAGGCTGCACCTTCTCCCAATAATTGACTATTTACAGGTACATCCCGCATAGCAAGAATGGACAATCCTTGATCGTAAGCAATGGTTTCAATTTTCGCCAAAATGGCTGTTTGATCTTCAGTCTTCTTTGGTAAAAAGAGAAGTCCCGTACCATACTTCCCTTTTTCGGGGACAGGAATACCTTGCAGAAGGATGAATTCGTGGGGTATTTGTGTTAATATACCAGCACCATCACCCGTGTTTTTTTCTGCACCTTCGGCTCCTCTATGTGTCATATTTTCAAGGACTTGTAATCCTTTTTCTACGATAGAATGAGACTTTTCTCCATTGATATTTACGACCAACCCAACTCCACACGCATCGTGTTCGTTTATTGGATCATACAGGCCTTGCTGCTCAGGTATAATTGTTGCGTTTTTCATATAAATTTTGTTAAAAAAACGAGTTATAAATGCCTGTTTTGGTCAAGAATTCTTGACCAAAATAAGACATAAAAATAGTTTATTTGCAGATATAATCTGCTTAAAATTAGCGGATAAACAATAATTCTCTATATTTTGGCAATGTCCACATTTCATCATCAAC
>JAGNUZ010000132.1 GCA_017986765.1 Paludibacteraceae bacterium
ATTTTGTTGCAATTGGTCTTGTTGACACTGGAAGTGTCGTTAAGAATAGAATGGATTTATTTGATCCCTTTTTCCCAGATAATGGAAGAAAAGGTTGGTGGCAAAAAGGCAATGCTTATATTCATAGGAAATATTTAATTGATAGTCTTTTTGGAAATAAGAATATAAAAGGATTTTCAGATATTGTAAAGGTATATCTTAAAGAAAATTACAAAATATAAAAAAAAAATTGTTGACGTAAAGCCAATAATGAAATCATGATTTAAAAGATTACAAGAGACAGGATTGGAGGCTGAATTATATTTTATGAACAACTTTAATTCAATTCTAATTTTGAGAATGGAGCTATCAAGATGCAAGATTGTTCGGTGATGGGTATGATTTTAAGATTGATATTATGAAAACAAATTTATACATAGAATTTAATGTAGAAACAGAGTAGAAGAATCTTTCTTACACTATATTGGATTTACTGTTACACTTTAAAATAAAAAAGAACGATGAAAACTTACTACAAAAATTATATCAGCCTTTTATTTTTATTCTTTGCCTTTATAATGAGTGCAAATGCTCAGAAAATGGAATTAGAAGAGGAGGTGAGCGAACCAGTTACTTTTGTAGTAGATACAGCAGAATGTTGTGTAAATTGTGCCTACAATATGCAGTTTCAATCTATGGAAACGGCCTTGCTAAATCCTTCTGAGGTGCATTGCTTGGTGTTGTCGTTTGGTAGCCCAAAATTTACGTCTATACCCAAAGAGGTAGCGTTGTTTGAGAATTTAACTTGTCTGGATATTAGCTTTAATAGAGTAGCGGTAATACCAGAGGAGATTTTACAGTGTACTAAATTGCATTGTTTGGAGTTATCTGGCAATCATTATTTACAAGATTTACCTCATTTTTTGAAGAAACTTCCTAATTTAAAGGTCGTTCGCTTGTATGATATGAAGTTGTGGAGCGAAGCCAAAAAACAACAAGTGCAAAAAGACTTTGATGGCATTTCGTTGGAGTTTGAGTAAACTGCTTATGTTGTGAATATAAAAGAAACAATTTTCAGATTATTTTTATTATTCAGACACTATTTCGGGTACTGTTTTGCTCGACGATTCTACAAGTTGCAAGATTGTTTGCAATTCTTTTTTTGTAAAATAGCGGTATTGACCCATTTTTAAGCTCCCAAGCGAAACATTCATGATGCGTATTCGCTTTAGTTTGCGTACTTCGTAACCTAGATATTCGCACATGCGGCGAATTTGCCTATTGAGTCCTTGTGTTAGAATAATTGAAAATGTAGATTCGTTGATTTGGTTTACCTCACAAGGATTGGTAATGGTATCGAGAATGGGCACACCTTGGCTCATTTTTTGCAAAAAATAGGCTGTTATCGGTTTGTTTACCGTAACAATGTATTCTTTTTCGTGCTCGTTGGTAGAACGTAGTATTTTGTTTACAATATCCCCATCATTGGTCAAAAAGATAAGACCTTCACTTGCTTTGTCTAGTCTGCCAATATGAAAGATACGCTCGGGATAATTGATAAAGGAAATAATATTTCCTTTAATAGAAATGTCGGTGGTACATGTAATGCCTGGAGGCTTGTTAAAAGCAATGTAAACAAGAGAAACTCCCTTTTTGATGGGCTTTCCGTCAATGCAGATTTCATCAGTATCAGTTACTTGCACGCCTAAGGAAGAGGGTTTACCATTTACCATTACGCGGTTATCCTCAATCAACCTGTCGGCTTCTCTGCGAGAGCAGTAGCCTGTTTCAGAAATAGCCTTGTTTAATCGTTTGGTATTCTCCATCTGCAAACTGCTTATTCTTCCATGTGTATATCTCTGAATCCCAAAAAGTATAAAATACCGTCTAGTCCAATGGTTGAAATAGATTGTTGGGCATTTTCTTTTACTTTGGGTTTGGCGTGAAAGGCAATTCCCAATCCTGCTAAGTTTAACATCGCCAAGTCGTTAGCACCATCACCTACGGCAATAACTTGTTCGAGTTCAATTTTTTCAAACTGAGCAATGAGTCGTAATAATTCAGCTTTTCGTTTTCCGTCCACAATTTCGCCCACATGCTTGCCCGTTAATTTTCCGTCCACAATTTCTAGCTCATTGGCATATACGTAGTCCACATCAAATTGTTTTTTTAAGGCATTTCCGAAATAGGTAAACCCACCCGAAAGAATAGCAATTTTAAATCCGTATTTTCGTAGAATACCCATCAAGCGTTTTGCTCCATCCATGATGGGTAAATTGATTGCGACATCTTCTAATATGCTCTCATCCAATCCTTTCAGTAGGGCAACACGTTGTACAAAACTTTCGTTAAAATCAATTTCGCCACGCATGGCAGATTCTGTAATGGTGCGCACTTGTTCGCCAACGCCAGCTCTGTCGGCAAGTTCGTCTATTACTTCTGTTTTGATAAGCGTAGAATCCATATCAAAACAAATTAAACGCCTGTTGCGTCTGTACATATCATCTTTTTGAAACGAAATATCAATGCCTAATTCCGCAGCATAGCTCATAAATTGCGATGAAAGTTGCTGTTTGTTTTGCAAGTCTCCACGAACAGATAATTCGATACACGAACGTACATTGTCGTCGACTTGTTCCAATGATGGGCGACCCGTTAAGCGTTTGATGGAATCAATATTTAATTTTTGGTCGTAAATAGCCTTGCTAATGATAGATAATTGCTCTGCTGTAATTATTTTCCCCAATAGGGTAACAATATGTCTGCCAGAACCTTGACGACTTACCCACTCGTTGTATTCCCTCACACTTACGGGTGTAAAACGTACGTTTAAGTTGAGTTCGGAGCATTTAAAAAGCACTTCTTTTAATATATTTGCGGCATCCATTGAGTTGTTCGTTTTAAACAAAATACCCAACGACAAGGTGTGGTGAATGTCAGCTTGTCCGATATCTAAAATAGTCGCATTGTAGTTGCCTAAAATGCCTGCTATTGTTGATGTTACGCCAGGTTGATCATCTCCCGAAATATTAATCAAGATAATTTCGCTCTTTCCCATAGTGATAAAGTAAATAAAGTAATTTTCTGTTGCAAAAGTAGAAATATCAGCGTGATGCACAAAACATTCGTGCTGTAAAAATCCATAATAAGCTAAAAATGTTAGATTATACTCGTATGACTTCTTTATTCGCTACAAATTGTAGTACGTCTGTAAAAAAGAGGTGAAAATGTTGTGAAATTTTTTCCTCGTTTTCTACTAAAAAATCAATGGATTTTACGGGTTGTATGGCTGTTGATTTGTGTACAGACATAATATGCAAGGAATCGTGCAAGCCTCGTATCGATTTGTATTGATACAAGCGATTGGTCAAAATAAAATGAAATACAAACCGTTTGACCCTTTCTGGCAATAGGGTGTAGTGCTGTACAAGTTGCAGGTTAAATTGAAGCGTAAACTGCAATAATTTTTTTTTGGAATAGGTAGAGAAAGAATTTGCCAACACATAATCAAAATACATGTCTAAAATAATGGGAGAGTAACGTCCAAAAGTAGTATAAAGCAAGCTATTGAGTTCTTTTACAATGGGATGATTGTCTGTAAATTCGTCTATTTGGCGATGCAAAATAATGCCTTTTTGAATCTTTTCAGGGTAGGCGTAGAGTTTTTTCCCTTTTACAAAATCGGCAATAAAATTACCAATTTGCAGGTTTGTATCGTTTCCTGATAAGAAAATATGGGCTAAATAATTCATAGGCAAATTCATACTTGTATATCAAAACAAAGATACACATATTTTCGTATCTTTGCGACTTATTATGGAACAGAAAGCCATTAGAGGTCACATAGCCTTATTTGCAGCCAATATATTATTTGGACTGAATAATCCCATCGCTCGTTCGTTGGTACCGGATGTCGTTAGTCCGTACTTTCTTACGTTTTGTCGCTTGACAGGTGGCATGGTATTATTTTGGCTAACATCATTTTTTCTACCAAAAGAAAAAGTGGCAAAACGGGATATTTTTCTATTGTTTTTCGCTGCAATTTTTGCCTTATCAAGCAATCAACTTCCATTCATTGTCGGCTTGTCGAAAACATCCTCTATTGATGCGTCTATCGTAGTTACGATGTTGCCTATATTGAGCATGGT
>JAGNUZ010000133.1 GCA_017986765.1 Paludibacteraceae bacterium
TGTTAGTACGTGCTGGAATCATACTATGTTGAGTTAAGGTTAGCGTAACAGTATACGCCCCAAAGTTAAAAAAATAAATGAAATACAAAATTTCTTGAAAGAAAAAGTTTATCGTTTGAATAGCAGGGAGTTAACTAAGGTGTCTGAAAGTCTAGTTGTAAGGGGAAATGGTCAGACATATCATAAGGATGAGTTTTTATTTTTAATGGGTTGATTTGCTTATTTGTAAAAGTATAATCAATACGATATCGGTAAAAGTTTTCGTGAAATGTATTCCCAAAACCGCTACCTAATTGTTTGAAGTTATCCGTATAATATTCGGTTATGGTTCTATATGTATAAGAAGCAGGAACATCATTCATATCACCACAAAGAATCGTTGGCATGTCGGAGTTGGTGGCAAATGTCATTAGTGCGTCTGCTTGTTTGCCTCTTTTGCGAGACGCTGTGTGCAATTTCGATTGCAATCTTTTGGCAAATGAGGGTATCTTATTTCTGTCGGTTAAGCGTTTTATATCTTTGTCTTTGCTGGTTAACCTGTTCGATTCAAAGTGAAAATTAATAATGCGGATTTTTTTGCCATCTAGCAGAACATCAGAGGAAATGGCTCCATGATATTCTGCAGGGATAGAAATGTGTTGTTTATTCGTTATTTTGTGTTTTGAAAAAGTGGCAATACCTTTTGAGATATGTCTGTCTTTATATAATATTTCTATATGATTGTATGGATAATCAGACAGTTGATTCTTTATGTCAGATAATGTAAACGGCTCGTAATCACTATATGCAAATTCTTGCAAGCAGATTATATCGGCATCAAGTTCTACCAAATAATCCAGAATATGATTGCCTGTTTTCGTTTCTTTTTCTTTAGGGAAAAATTTAAAATGGTGTATATTGTACGAAACCACGGAGTATATAGGTTTATTTTCCTCTGGAAAAGGCTTTTCAGACCAAATAATAAACGTATTACTAATATTTGTATAACAAAGGAGTAGGGCAAGAACAGAAAAAATAGCATACCACTTCAAATGGATAATCCACCATAGTACAAACAATAAATTGATACTAACAAAGGCTGTGAAAAGAATGTTAGTAGGAGCCAATACTGACCATACCGAGTCGGGAGACAATACAGAAACATAATTGATTACTAACAAAATCACTAATACAATGCTATTGAGCAATAAAAGAAATGCATTTGTCAACCACTTGAGTTTCATGTTGGTCGGTATTTTTTAGTTATTGTTTTTTTTATTGCTAATGTCAAACAGCATTTTTTTTTGTTCAGCACTCAAATTATCGTAACCTGATTTTTTTATTTGTTCTAAAATTTCATCAAGAGCTGCATTTTTAGCTTTTTTTTCTACATTCCATTCGGCATCTGTTTTCGGTCTGCCATAGCTTACGGTAATTTTTGGTTTTGGTTGCACTAAGGTAGCTAGTTTATCAAGTAACCAACTAATGCCCGTAGTTAAATCGACTCGTTGGCGAACATATAAACTAGCAAACAATATGCCCGTAATGGCACCTCCAATGTGAGCAATACTCCCTCCAGCATTTACTGAGGTTACACCTAATACATCTACTGCAAATAAAACTAAACCAATGTATTTCAATTTAACACGCCCAATTAAAGCAAGTTGCACTTCATAATTAGGAGCATATATCACCGTAGTAAAAATCAGAGCCATCACCGATGCCGAAGCACCTAGCAAATACGTGTGTTTCAATACTTCTTGGAAATAAGGAAACACAGAATACCCAAAAACATATAGGAATGCACCACCAATACCTCCCAATATATACACACCTACTAACTGTTTTTGGTTGAAAAATTGCAAAAAAATGGTGCCATACCAGTACAATACCAAAACATTAAATATAAAGTGAATAAAATCTACATGTAAAAACATATAGGTAATGATGCCCCATGGTTGTGTGATCCAATTTCCTATATATGCAGGCATTTCTATATATCGTATAGCAAAACTGATATCATGTTTGAACAAGGTAAAAATCAATAATACCAAACGAACCAATACAAACATGCCCAAGTTGATATACAACAAGCGTGTAAGATAAGAGCCTTGTTTAAAATTAGTTTTTATTTGAGACCACATAGTTATTTTTTTTTCTTTAGTGTTTAAACCATTAGTATAAGGTACCTTTTTTACGCCAAAGCAGAATTAACACTAAGCCGAATAACATACCCCCCAAATGAGCAAAATGAGCTATACTATCTCCTTGAAAATTACTTACACCTAAAAACAATTCCATAGCACCATAAAAAATAACAAAGTATCTTGCCTTAATGGGCACAGGTAAAAATAAGAGCATAATACGTGCATCAGGAAATAACATAGCAAACGCAAGCAATATACCAAACACTGCACCTGAAGCTCCAACTGTAATAGGCTGGTTCAGTACCATATTTTTTAGTTGCAACACTTCAGTGGTTGACAATACGGTAGATTCATTTACATTTAAGTAAGGCATTAATACACTAATATCACGATTATTTACATATTCGCCAAAGGCATTAGCAATAGGAACAAAATCAAACGACCATGTTATTTGTTGCACAATGGCAGCTCCAATGCCTGTTACAAAATAAAAAAGTAGAAACTTTTTTGTTCCCCAAATATATTCAATGTTTTTTCCAAACATATACAGGGCAAACATATTGAAAAATAAATGAAACAACGAGCTAGTATCATGTAGAAACATATACGTAACTAGCTGAGATACCACAAACTTATCTGATTGCCAATAATGCAAGCCTAACCAGTCAACGACATCAATACCTATTACACCAGGTAGGGTGAGAGAAGCCAACCAGAAAAGAATATTGATAATAAGTAAATTTTTTACAACAGGAGGTACTCCTCCTAGAAAAGAATTATTCATAACTTCCTACTTAATTGATGTACAAAAGTAGTTATTTTTTTATGGAAAAACCCTGAAAAAGCCACAGTTTGGGGAAATTTTCACCAAAAAGTATATTTTTTTTTAAAAAAGTATTGCAATTAATTAATTTTCAATTACATTTGCCAAAGTATGAAATTTTATTTTTAATTAATTTATTTTTTTAACCACTCTAAATCAAAAACATTATGAACAAAGCAGAACTTATTAGTGCAATTGCTGACAATTCAGGTCTTAGCAAAGTTGATTCAAAAAAAGCACTTGATGGTTTCATCGCAGCAGTATCTAACGCATTAAAATCAGGAGATAAAGTTGCCCTTGTTGGTTTCGGTTCTTTCGACGTAGCTGAAAGAAGTGCTCGTACAGGTGTTAATCCAGCTACAGGTGCCAAAATCAAAATTGATGCTAAAAAAGTTGTTAAATTTAAAGCAGGTGCTGAATTGGCTGACTTAGTTAAATAGGATAGCAAATAGAAAACACTAAATATTCTAAAAAAATGGGGTTTCAAAAGTATTGAGCTCCATTTTTTTTATTTACTACTATTTTCTTCCCAAAAAAAATAGTATTTTTGTTCAGTTTAAGTACTTATATAATTCCGTATCATTTTAGCTATATATATCCATGAATCTTACCCAACAAGTAGAAAATTTTATATTACAAGCAATTCCTCAACTTTATCATCAAGAAATTGATCTTTCTTTGGTGCAAATACAAAAAACAAAAAAAGATTTTGATGGAGAACTTACGGTGGTAACGTTCCCTTTTGTTAAATTAGCACGTAAATCCCCCGAAGCTATTGGGGTAGAGTTAGGAGAATGGTTAGTAGCAAATGCTCCTATAATAAAAAGTTTTAATGTGATTAAAGGCTTTTTAAACTTGAGTATAAACCCACGCTATTGGTTGCAAATGCTCCAAATGATTACACAAGATCCATATTATGGAAGTAAATTGCCAAAGCCAGATGCTCCTGTAATGATGATTGAATATTCGTCGCCCAATACAAACAAGCCACTCCATTTAGGACATATACGTAATAATCTATTGGGGTACAGTATTGCCGAAATCCAAAAAGCGAATGGTTGGAACGTTGTTAAAACCAATATTGTAAACGATAGAGGGATTCATATTTGTAAATCCATGTTGGCTTGGCAAAAATTTGGTAATGGTGAAACGCCAGAGTCCTCTGG
>JAGNUZ010000134.1 GCA_017986765.1 Paludibacteraceae bacterium
GGCCTATTAATGCGGGTATTCAGTTTAAAGGTGTATATAATATTTACAAAAAAAGTTTGGATTTATACACGCCGAATAAGCAGTCTGTATCGGAGTCTGTTGCGTTTAACGACCTCGCCAACCCCGAACTCGAAAAACATATTGGTGAGCAGAATGCTGCCAAATTGCGTGAAGATTTGGAATTGATAGAGGGTGTATATAATCCTTTTGATATCAATGCGTATTTAGATGGTAGCTTAGCTCCTGTCTTTTTTGGTAGTGCATTGAATAATTTTGGGGTAAAAGAGTTGCTCGATTGTTTTGTCGAAATTGCACCTTCGCCACGTGCCGTAGAGACTATTGAACGAGTAGTAAAGCCGGAAGAAGAGACTTTCTCTGGTTTTATCTTTAAAATCCATGCGAACATGGATCCCAATCACCGCAGTTGCATTGCTTTTTTGAAAATTTGCTCAGGAAAATTTGAACGGAATGTGAACTACAAACACATTCGACACAATAAGATGATGCGTTTTTCGTCGCCAACAGCTTTTATGGCTCAAAAAAAAGAGACAGTAGATGAGGCTTTTGCAGGCGATATTATTGGTTTGCCCGATACAGGGAATTTTACCATTGGAGATAGTTTAACGGCTGGCGAAGAAATCCATTTCAAAGGATTACCTAGCTTCTCGCCCGAAATGTTTAAGTATATCGAAAATGCGGACCCATTAAAATCCAAACAATTGAACAAGGGTATTGATCAGTTGATGGATGAGGGTGTAGCTCAACTATTTGTAAATCAATACAATGGACGAAAAATCATTGGCACGGTAGGTCAACTTCAATTTGAAGTAATACAATATAGATTGTTGCACGAATACAATGCTCAATGTAAATGGGATCCGATTAGCTTATACAAAGCTTGCTGGATAGAAAGCGACGATGCACAAGAATTAGAAGCGTTTAAAAAACGAAAATTCCAGTACATGGCAAAGGACAAAGCGGGTCGTGATGTTTTTCTTGCCGATTCGTCTTATGTGCTACAAATGGCACAGAATGATTTTAAGCAGATTCGTTTCCATTTTTCTTCTGAATTTTAATGTACATAGACAAATAATAACATGGAAATAGGAAAATACAATACCATGCGTGTGGTAAAATTAGTTGATTTTGGTGTGTATCTCGACGGAGGAGAGTTTGGTGAGATATTATTGCCTATACGCTATGTGCCAACTGGTTGTGATGTAGATGATAGAGTAGATGTGTTTGTGTATGTCGATTCGGAAGACCGTATTATTGCTACCACTGAAACGCCTTTTGCTGAAGTGGGCGATTTTGCGTGCTTGCGTGTAAAAAGCGTTACCAACTTTGGTGCATTTTTGGATTGGGGCTTGATGAAGGATTTACTTGTTCCATTTAGCGAACAAAAAGTATCGTTGCAAGAGAATGAAATGGTTACGGTGTATATTTACCTAGACGAAAAAACACAACGCATAGTAGGTTCAGCAAAACTCGAAAAACACGTGGAAAAAACACCTCCTACCTTTGAGGAAAATGAAGAAGTAGAAGCTTTACTTGCCAAAAGAACAGATTTGGGCTACAAAGCCATTATCAATAATATGTATTTGGGACTGATTTACCAAAATGAAATATTTCAGAAAGTAGAAGTCGGACAACGAGTGCCTGCTTTTATCAAACAAGTGCGACTTGATGGCAAGATAGATGTGCGTTTGCAACGTTCTGGTGCACAGCATGTAATGACAGAGGCGGAACATATACTGGCGAAATTAACTGAGGCTGGCGGCTTTCTTCCAACTACGGACAAATCTTCTCCCGAAGACTTATATGCTACCTTTGGCATTAGCAAAAAAACCTACAAAAAAGTAGTTGGCGAATTGTACAAAAGACGTAAATTGATGATTGAAGAAAAAGGTATTCGATTGGTTGTAGAGGTAGTAGAATAGTTCTACTACTTACTCGTTTATTTTCATCGTTAGCTGGATGCGTTTTTTATCTTTGTCCACACTCACCACTTTTACCTGCACATGTTGGTGCAAGGATACTATACTGCTAGGGTCTGACACAAAGCCCTCTGCCATTTGAGAGATATGCACCAAGCCGTTTTCTTTGATTCCGATATCCACAAAAGCTCCAAAATTGGTTACATTGGTTACAATGCCATTTACAACGATGCCGACATGTACATCTTCGATGGTTTTTAGCTTATCGTCAAACTCCAATACCTTGATAGACTCCCGAGGGTCTCTGCCAGGTTTTTCTACCTCTTTTACAATATCTTTGAGCGTAAATAAACCCATTTGTTCATTCACAAAATCTTCCAAACGAATTCGTTTCTCCAACTCTTTTTGTCCGATGAGATCGGCAATATTACATTGCAATGCACGAGCCATAGCTTCTACTACGTAATAACTTTCGGGGTGTACTGCCGAATTGTCTAAGGGGTTTTTCGCTCCTGCAATGCGTAAAAATCCTGCGGCTTGCTCGTACGATTTTTCTCCCATACGTGGCACATTTAGTAATTCCTTGCGGGAAGTGAATTCACCATTCTTACAACGGTACTCTACTATGTTTTTCGCCAGACTTGGTCCTAATCCTGATACATAACGAAGTAAATGTTCGCTGGCAGTATTCAGATGCACGCCCACTAAATTCACTGCACTGATAACCGTTTCGTCAAGTGACATTTGCAATTTTGCTTGATCTACATCATGTTGGTATTGCCCTACACCGATGGATTTGGGTTCTATTTTTACTAATTCAGCCAACGGGTCTATCAGCCTACGACCAATGGAAATGGCTCCACGCACCGTTACGTCGTATTGCGGAAATTCCTCGCGGGCAATTTTAGAGGCAGAATAAATTGAGGCACCATTCTCACTCACTACATACACCTCTAAGGCTTTGTTGTGGTGCAGTTTTTGGATAAATTGTTCCGTTTCTCTGCCAGCTGTTCCGTTACCTATAGCAATGGCTTGTATATTGTAAGTTTCCACTAATTGTTGCACTTTGCGGCTCGCTTGGGTCGTTTCTCGTTGTGGAGGGTGTGGATAGATGGTTTCGTTGTGTAGCAAATTGCCTTGCTCGTCCAAACAAACCAACTTGCATCCCGTGCGATAACCTGGGTCAATCGCCAACACACGTTTTTCGCCCAGTGGAGCAGCCAATAGCAATTGCTTGAGGTTATTCGCAAATACCTGTATGGCTTGCTTGTCGGCTAATTCCTTGCTAGCATGTGCCAATTCTGTTTCAATAGAGGGTTTTAGCAGGCGTTTGTAGGCATCTTTGCAGGCATCTGCCACTACTTGTGCTGATTGTGTATTTTTTTTCACAAAAATTTGCGTTAATCTATCTACGCATTTTTCTTCGTCTTTCGGCACGATGTGTACTTTTAAGAATCCTTCCGTTTCAGCCCTTCGTATGGCTAATAAGCGGTGAGAGGTGCATCGTTTGAGTGGTTCATTTACTTGGAAATAATTTTCGTAATTGGCGGCTTCTTGTTCTTTCCCTTTTACTACAGTCGCTTTTATAATGGCTTCTTGAGCAAATATCTGCCTTACTCGGTTGCGAGCTGTGGCGTTTTCGTTTACCCATTCGGCTATAATGTCTTGTGCCCCTGCAATGGCAAGTTGCTCGTTGCCAATATTTTCCGACAAAAAGCGTTTTGCTAATTTGAGTGGTTCTTCCGCTCCTTGACTCATGAGCATTTTCGCCAAAGGCTCCAAGCCATTATCTCTGGCTGTTTGTCCTTTTGTTTTTCGTTTGGGTTTATAGGGCAAATAGATGTCTTCCAATTCAATGCTATCCCAACAAACATTGATTTTATTTTCCAGTTCGGGAGTTAGTTTTTCTTGTTCGGCAATGGTTTTGAGTATAGTTTGCTTGCGTTTCTCTAAGGTGTCGAAATACGTTACTAGCTCTTTGATGTCGCCAACTTGCACTTCGTTGAGGTTGCCAGTTAGTTCTTTTCGGTAACGACTAATAAACGGAATGGTATTGCCCGAACCAAGCAAGTCGGCTGTGTTTTTTACTTGTTTTTCGCTAATGCCAAGTTGTTTGGCTATCAATGATATGATGGTTGCATTCATTTAGATGGCAAAATATGAACGGATAT
>JAGNUZ010000135.1 GCA_017986765.1 Paludibacteraceae bacterium
ATGCCACTTTGTTGCAAGATATACCCTCATTAGTTCGTGTAGAACGCACAACCACCAGAGAAATATTATCCTTGTACAAGCGCGTTTCGCCTACGAAAGAAGTGCCTTATGGAGGATTTGCCAACGAAGATAAACAGACCTTATTCAATACTATTTCCCGTTTTATCCGAGGTAATTTTTTCTTGCCTGACCCACGTAGAGGGTGGAATCGCTCTGCGTATAAAAAAGCCTGCGAGTTGATAGAACGAGAGAATATTGATACCATTATTACAACGAGTCCTCCACATTCTACGCAATTAATTGGGCTGAAGTTGAAAAAACGTTTCCCTAGTATTCACTGGGTTGCAGATTTACGCGATCCATGGCGCGATATTTTTTATTACAAAGATGTGTATCCTACGCCTATAGCTGATAAAATAAATGCCTATTACGAACGCAGTGTATTGCAACAAGCGGATAAACTTATTACGGTAAGTGCTGGGTGCGAGCGCTTGTTTTTGCAACATGCTCAGGTAGCAGATAAATTTTCGGTCATTCCAAACGGCTATGATGAAGATGATTTTGTAGGTTTAAATCCCGCTTTCCATTCTGATAAAATTGTTGTTTCCTATGTTGGTGTGCTCAGTAGTTTGTATAGCATTGATGGTTTGCTTGAATCTGTAACCAGTTTGGGTACAGAATATAAAGAACGTTTGTTGATACGTTTTGTGGGGAAAATTGCACCAGAGATTAAAGAACAATTATCTGCAAAAGGACTTTCTTCGATGGTAGAATTTATCGATTATGTGCCTCATAAGCAAGCCTTGGAGTACATGAAAAGTGCACAATTGCTATTGTTATTATTGCCCCATTCGGATACAAATACAGGCATTTTGACAGGCAAGTTATTTGAATACATGGCTACCAACACGCCTATTTTATTGTTGGCAAATTCTACCGAAGAAGCCTCTCTTATCATAGAGCAATGTCAAGCAGGTATTACGGTTAATCCGCATCAACCTGATGCTATTAAAAAGGTATTGATGGATGTGATTGAGGGTAAAATAAGTCCGCAAAACACAGATTTTTATACGCAATATTCTCGTCGAAACTTAACGGAAAAATTAGCGATTCTACTTGCAATGAACTAATCCTATTAGCTCTTGGGAGCGTCAAGTTCTGTTACTAATTTCGTTTTCTGTCGTTTGATATAGTCAATAAACCCATTCAATTTATCTTTGCAAAATATACGTAAAACACTTACGTATAAGAGTAATGCAAAAGCCAATTGTGCTCCAAGTAGTGCGTACGGATTGTCGAGAAAAGACGATACCCCAAATACCAATAAGGCAATACCACTACCGATAAGTAGGCTCATAAACACATCATTTATTTGATGGAAGAAAAAGTGTTTTAAGTGCTTTTTGATGTAAATAGTGGAAAACCCAAAAGCCAAGGTGCATGCAATGGCATATCCCGCTAAAAGAGCCTGTATGCCAAATTGAAAACACACTAAAATAGAAATTAATATGAATACCCGTTTTACAATTTCTATAAAAAAAGTGAGTTTAGATTTTCCTAAAGAGTTAAGTGCGTTCATATTAAGTAAATACAGCGGAGCAAATACGTTTGCTAAGCACAGCAACTGAAAATAGGGTACAGCTGGTAACCATTTTTCTGAAAAAAGCACGTAAAATAAGGGCTTCGCAACGACTACAAGCACCAAAGTGGCAGGTATTACCACTAGTGAAATATGTTGTACCAACTGACGATACACACGCAACAAACGTTCTTTGTCAGCTTGTATTTGCGTAAATAAATTATACGTACTACTGCCTAGGATAGCTTGAAACGTGAAATTAGCGGTCTCACTCATTTTGCTGGCTTGCGTGTAATAACCTACTTGCTTGATGGGGTAGAAGCGACTGAGCAAAAAAGTATATAAATTATTGAATCCAATGGTGAGCAACGACGAACCTAAAATGTGCATACTAAATGCCCATAACGTACGTATGCTCGTAAAAGAAAATGTCCAGCGTGGCATCCATTTTACAAAGGAGTAAAAGCCGATGCCTCTAAAAAGTTGATACCCAAGTTGCTGATAAACCAATGCCCATATACCCATCCCGTATACAGCCAAACCAATACCGATAATGCCACTTATGGCAGTTGCATACAAATTGATTTTTGCAAGGGTTTTGAAATCCATCGCACGATTAACGTGCACGTAGGGGACTAAGTAAAATGCGTTGAAAATAATGGCAATGCAGGTAATCCGAGCTGTAGCAACAAGGGCTGGTTGCTTGAAAAATACCGCAAAATAAGGAATTGTAAAAAAGAGTAAGGTATAGAGTAAGACTGAAATGGATAGATTGACGTAAAATACTGAATTATAATCTGTTTCGCTTGCATTTTCTTTTCGTATAAGGGCAGCACTGAATCCACTTTCGACCAATACATACGATAAGCTGGCAAAAATCATAATCATACCTAACAATCCGAAATCATCGGGAGCCAACAAACGAGCAAGCACAATGCCTATAATAAACTGGATGCCTTGTTGGGCAACTCTATCTACAGAGCTCCACGCCAAGGCACCAATCATTTTATCTTTTAAGCTAGAGCTCATCGTTTTATCGTATTCGACATCATTATACTACTATATTCACAATTTTACCAGGTACTACAATGATTTTTTTCGGTGTTGCACCTTGCAGCAATTTCTGTGTCTGCTTGTCGTCCATAGCTATTTTCTCCACCTCCTGTTTGCTTAAAGAAGTATCTAATGGGAGTGTAAAACGCACTTTCCCATTAAAGGAAATAGCATAATTAACAACAGCTTCTACCAAATATTGCTCGTTGCAAATAGGGAAGGTAGCATCGCAAACCGTTGTTTTATAGCCAAGTATGTGGTGTAATTCTTCTGCTACATGCGGAGCAAAAGGAGCTAATAGAAGTGTCAAAGGCTCTAATATAGCTTGTTTGTGGCATTTTTGTTGTGCTAATTCGTTTACACAAATCATAAATGCCGACACAGAGGTGTTAAACGAAAAATTCTCTATATCAAATGTGATTTTTTTAATCGTTTTGTGTAGGGTTTTTAGTTCCTCGGCAGTTGGAGCATCTTGCGATACTAGCAATACGCCATCTTTGTAAAACAACGACCACAACTTACGTAAAAAACGATGTACGCCATCAATGCCATTGGTATCCCATGGTTTTGATTGTTCCAACGGACCTAAAAACATTTCGTACAAACGCAAGGTGTCAGCACCATATTTTTCTACAATATCATCGGGATTTACTACGTTAAACATCGATTTAGACATTTTCTCTACAGCCCAACCGCATACATATTTTCCATCTTCCAATACAAATTCAGCAGTTTTATATTCGGGCATCCAGGTTTTAAAGCGTTCAGTATCCAAAATATCGTTGCTTACCATGTTCACATCTACGTGAATAGGCGTTACATCGTACGTGTCTTTTAGGTTGTATGATACAAATGTGTTTGTATTTTTTATGCGGTACACAAAATTACTACGACCTTGAATCATTCCTTGGTTTACCAATTTTTTGAAAGGCTCATCTGAATAAATCAATCCCAAATCAAATAGAAATTTATTCCAAAAACGGCTGTATATTAAGTGACCCGTAGCATGTTCTGTGCCACCTAAATACAAATCTACTTGTTGCCAATAGTCGTTTGCTTCTTTGCTTACCAACTCGTTTTCGTTGCGAGGATCCATATAGCGTAGAAAGTACGCTGATGAGCCAGCAAACCCAGGCATGGTATTTAATTCATACGGATATCCTTCGGCAGTAGCCCAGTTTTTTGCTCTTCCCAAAGGTGGTTCACCCGATTCGGTAGGCAAGTATTTGTCTATTTCGGGCAATTCTAGTGGTAATTGGCTTTCGTTAAGCATATAAGGCAATCCTTCTTTGTAATACACAGGGAATGGTTCGCCCCAATAACGTTGTCGACTGAAAATCGCATCACGCAAACGGAAATTCACCTTTACACGACCAATACCGTTGTCGCTAACATATTTTTTTGCAGTTTCAATGGCAGCTTTCACTGTCATTCCATTCATAAAACCGGAATTGCACATCACACCAT
>JAGNUZ010000136.1 GCA_017986765.1 Paludibacteraceae bacterium
ATTATATAGATTTTTTATACCTTTGTCTTTCATTTTAGCTATTCAATATGGTACGAAAATACGATTTTATTGTTATTGGCAGTGGTATTGCTGGTATGAGTTTTGCCCTTAAGGTTGCCCATAAAGGTAGGGTAGCTATTTTGAGCAAAACTAAATTGGAAGAAGCAAACACCAATTTGGCGCAAGGAGGCATAGCCTCTGTAACCACCGCTACAGATAATTTTGAAAAACATATTCAAGATACCTTGGTTTGTGGCGATGGCTTGTGCAGCGAAGATGTGGTACGCATGGTGGTCGAAAACGCACCCGCTCAAATTGACGAACTTGTAAAATGGGGCGTTGATTTTGATAAGGGGAATGAAGGCGGTTTTGATTTACACAAAGAGGGTGGTCATTCTGACTTTCGCATTTTACACCACAAAGATGCTACAGGAGCAGAGATACAAAAACGCTTGGTGAAGCAAATTAAAAAACACCCCAATATTGATGTGTTTGAAAATCATTTTGCGGTAGAAATTATTACGCAACACCATTTGGGCAAGCTCATTAAACATACTACACCGAATATTGAATGTTACGGAGCGTATGTGCTCAATGAGAAAACACGCAATGTACATACCTTTTTAGCAAAAATCACCATGGTGGCTACGGGTGGTATTGGCAGTATTTATCAGTCCACCACCAACCCGCCTATCGCTACTGGCGATGGCATTGCCATGGTATATAGAGCTAAAGGCTTGGTGAGTGATATGGAGTTTGTGCAGTTTCACCCAACGGCTTTTTATAACCCCAACGAGCGGCCTTCGTTTTTAATAACAGAAGCGATGCGAGGTTACGGTGCGGTGTTGCGCACAGGCAAAGGACGCGAATTTATGCATAAATATGACAAAAGGGGTTGCTTGGCTCCACGAGATATTGTGGCTCGTGCCATCGACTCTGAAATGAAGGTCTCGGGCGATGATTATGTGTATTTAGATGTAACGCATAAATCAGCCGAGGAAACGAAAACTCATTTTCCTACTATTTATCAAAAATGCTTGTCGCAAGGCATTGATATTACCAAAGATTTTATACCCGTAGTGCCCGCTGCACATTATTTGTGTGGTGGTATAGAGGTGGATTTGAATTCGCAATCGAGCATCCGTTATTTGTATGCCGCAGGAGAATCGTCTCGCACGGGGCTTCATGGTGCCAATCGCTTGGCATCGAACTCCCTGATTGAGGCGGTAGTATATGCCGATAAAGCCGCTTCGCATGCACTCAGTTTGATAGAGGGTATATCGTACAATGAGGCAGTACCCTTGTGGAATGATGAGGGAACATCCTTGAACGAGGAAATGGTACTTATTACGCAAAGTACAAAGGAGGTGGGACAAATTATGTCGAATTACGTGGGTATTGTTCGCTCTAATTTACGTTTGAAGCGTGCCATGGATAGGTTGGAAATTTTATACAAAGAAACCGAAGATTTATTTTCTCGCTCCATACTTACTAAAGAAATATGCGAGCTACGCAATAGTATCAATGTTGGTTATTTGGTCATTAAACTGGCTATGCAACGCAAAGAAAGCCGAGGTTTGCATTATACCCTCGACTTTCCTGATAAGATAGAATTATAAAAAGAAACTTATTTCAAAAACGATGCTTTCAGTCCTTTGATTACCGCATTGGAGAATCCTTGGGCTTCTAATTCGTTCAGTCCTTTAATCGTGATACCTCCTGGGGTGGTTACTTTGTCAATTTCCACTTCTGGATGTGTACCGTTTTTTTCTAGTAATTCCACTGCTCCACGCAAAGTTTGCAACACAACTTGTTTTGCCACTTCTGGATACATGCCCATCTCCACGCCACCTTCCATTGCTGCACGTATGTAGCGAAATGCGTACGCAATACCACAGCTGGATAGCGACATAAATGCGTTGAGTTGACTTTCTGAAGGCACTAAAAATGCTTTGCCTAATTCATTAAATATGCTCAAGATTTCTTGCTCTTGCTCTTTGCTTGCATTCGATGAAGCGATAGTAGATACACTTTGCAATACGTCAATAGCCGTATTCGGAATTACCCTAAAAATGGTAGGTGTAGTTGATTCGTCATCTTTTTCTAAAAATGAGTACATTTGGTCGAAAGAGATACCTGCTACAATCGATACAAGTAATTGGCTATCATAGTTTAATACAGATTTTATTTCGTCTAGAATGGGTTCCGTAAGCCAAGGTTTTACCGCAATCACAACAATGTCAGCATTTTTTACACCTTCCACATTACTCAGTGATGTGCAAATGCGTGGGTTAAATTTTGTAATAGCAGAGAGATTGGCTTCTGAAATATCGCAAACAGTAATGTTTTCTGCTGCAAAAATAGATCCTTGTGATAAGCCACGAGCAATGGCTCCTCCCATATTTCCTGCTCCAATAATGCTGATAGTTTTCATAAATAAAAAAAGTATAGGTGAAAAAATAGAAAATAAAACGGTTGCTATAGAGCAACGAGGATATAAAAAACGGACGAAAAACAATCACTGTTTCTCGTCCGTAGTAGGTGTTAGGCTTTCGCTGTTAACTGAGCTGGTGCGGTGTATGCTCGAGAACTTAATTCCTTGTCAAGCATATAAATACCAAAGCCATTGTTGTCAATCATTTTCAGACTGTCAATCAATTCTTGTGCATTTTCTTCTTCCTCTACTTGCTCGTCGATAAACCATTTAAGCATGCTTATTGTAGCATAGTCATTCTCTTCCATCGCAATTTTGTACAAATTGTTGATTAAGCCAGTAACAACTTTCTCGTGTTTAAGTGTTTCTTCAAAAGCTTCGAGTGGGCTTTTCCATTCCGTTTTTACCTCTTTAATAGGCGTTAAGTTTACTCTTCCTCCGCGAGATAAAACGTATTTAGAGAAAATCATCGCATGATCTTGCTCTTCTTTAAACTGAATTTCAAACCAATTGGCAAAGCCTGGGTTTCCTTTGGCTGCGAAGTTGTGCGACATGGACAGGTATAGGTAAGCTGACCATAATTCTGAATTTATATGTGCATTAATTGCATCTTGCATTTTTTTACTCATCATAACATTATTGTTTTATAGGGTTATACGTTTCTACAAATATACGAAATTTTTTACAAACACTCTTTTAATTTTAATAAAAATTCAGTTGCTTCTACTTTTGTTAAACAAAGCGGAGGGAGCAAACGAATAGTATGTGCACCTGCTACGCCCGTAAATACATGTTGCTCAAATAGCAGTTTGTTTCGTATTTCTTTTATAGGTTGTTCAAAGTCGATACCTATCATCAAACCTTTGCCACGTATAGCTTTTATTTGCGGTATGGTTTTAAGTTCTTGGAGTAAATAGTCGCCTACATGTTTGGCATTCTCAATCAAATTTTCTGTTGACATAATATCCAATACGGCAATGGCTGCTGCACAGCCTAAATGGTTGCCACCGAAGGTTGTGCCTAGTTGCCCATACACGGCTTTGAACATCGGATTAATAATGACGCCTGCAAACGGAAATCCATTGGCAATGCCTTTAGCAACGGTAATAATATCGGCTTGTATGCCTGCATATTGGTGAGCGAAAAACTTTCCGCTACGACCGTATCCCGATTGTATTTCGTCTAAAATCAGTACCGTATTTGTGTCGGTACATACTTGACGTAAGTCTTGCAAAAACTGCATTTCTGGTTCTACGATACCGCCAATGCCTTGTATGCCTTCGATAATAACGGCTGTATATTCGCCAGAGACAAGTTCTTTTTTTACGGTTTCAATGTCGTTCAACGGCACAAAATATACGTCTAAGCCTTCGTTGATAGGAGCGATATAGCTGGGAATATCAGTTACTTTTACTGCTACTGATGTACGACCATGAAAGGATTTTTTAAATGCCAATACTTTCTTTTTCCCGTTGTGGAAAGAAGAAAGTTTAAGGGCATTTTCGTTGGCTTCGGCTCCCGAATTGATTAAAAACAGCGAATAATCAGGGTATCCACAGGCTTTGCCTAATTTCTCGGCTAGCTCCTCTTGCAAACTGTTGATCACGGAATTGGAATAAAACCCCAATTTACCCACTTGTTCAGCTACTGCTTGCACGTAGG
>JAGNUZ010000137.1 GCA_017986765.1 Paludibacteraceae bacterium
GCAATAATAATATCCGCTCGTTGGCATTGTTCAACCAAATCAGCCGAATAACTATGACAAATAGTAACCGTAGCATTTCCTGGGTACGATTTCTGAATCAATAAATTAGCAATTGGTTTACCCACATTATTGCTACGTCCGAGTACCACGCAATGTTTACCTGCGGTAGGTATGCCATAGCGTTTGAGCAATTCCAAAATCCCTGCTGGTGTAGCCGACACAAAAGCTGGCAAGCCAATGGAAGTGCGACCTACGTTAATGGGGTGAAATCCGTCCACATCTTTGCGGTAATCTATCGCCTCTATAATTTTTTGTTCTGCAATATGCTTCGGCAAAGGCAATTGTACGATAAATCCATCGATAGACTCGTCGTTATTTAGTTCGTTGATTTTTGCCAACAATTCTTCTTCTGTAACGGAGTTCTCGTAACGTATCAAAGTAGAATCAAAACCACATTGTTCACAGGCTTTCACTTTATGTGCTACATACGTTTCGCTACCACCATCGTTGCCAACCAATACAGCAGCCAAATGCGGTGCTCTGTTGCCTACACTTTTAAGGTGTGCTACTTCTAAGGCAATTTCTTGCTTCATTAAATCGGCTACGGCTTTCCCGTCTATTAATTGAATCATTATTTATTAAATTTAGGGAGTTTATTGCCATTCGTTTGCACCATGCGCATCATTTTACGAATACCGTCGAATTGCTTAATTAATTTATTCACATCTTGAATAGAAGTACCGCTACCGTTTGCTATACGCATTTTTCGTGTACCTGTTAATACTTGCGGATTTTCTCTTTCGTGTGGAGTCATCGATTGAATAATAGCCTCCAATCCTTTGAATGCATCATCTTTAATATCCACATCTTTCATCGCCTTGCCCATTCCTGGAATCATTGCAGCCAAATCTTTGAGGTTTCCCATTTTTTTGATTTGCTGAATTTGACCCATAAAATCATTGTAATCAAATTGATTTTTGGCAATTTTTTTAGACACTCTACGTGCTTCCTCTTCGTCGTATTGCTCTTGTGCACGCTCTACCAACGATACAATATCGCCCATACCCAAAATTCTGTCAGCCATACGTTCAGGGTGAAACTGGTCGATAGCCTCCATCTTTTCGCCTGTACCTACAAATTTAATTGGCTTATCCACTACTGAGCGAATGGAAAGAGCTGCTCCACCACGAGTATCACCGTCCAATTTGGTGAGTACCACCCCTGTAAAGTCTAGGCGGTCGTTAAATTCTTTGGCAGTATTTACGGCATCTTGCCCTGTCATGGCATCTACCACAAACAAAATTTCTTGTGGCTGAATAGCTTGCTTAATGGCAGCTATCTCATTCATCATTTGCTCATCGATAGCCAAGCGTCCAGCGGTATCAATAATCAATAAATCATGCCCGTTTTTCTTAGCAAAAGCAACAGCGTTTTGCGCGATCTGAATCGGATTTTTATTTTCAATTTCGCTATATACAGGCACGCCTATTTGCTCACCCAAAATCCGAAGTTGCTCAATAGCAGCAGGGCGGTACACATCACAAGCAGCAAGTAACGGATTTTTGCCTTTCTTGGATTTAAGCATATTTGCCAATTTACCAGAAAAAGTAGTCTTTCCAGAACCTTGCAACCCTGACATCAAAATAACGGCTGGCGTACCTTTCGTTTGTATATCTACCGAAACACCTCCCATTAATTGTGCCAACTCATCACGTACTATCTTCACCATCAGCTCGTTTGGCTTAATGGCCGTCAGCACATTCATGCCCAAAGCTTTATCTTTTACTGTATCAGTAAAAGTTTTCGCTATTTTGTAGTTAACGTCAGCATCTAAAAGTGCTTTGCGTACATCTTTCAGGGTTTCGGCAACGTTGATTTCGGTAATTTTCCCTTGTCCTTTAAGTAGTTTAAACGAGCGTTCGAGACGTTCACTTAGATTTTCAAACATAATTGTATATCGTTTTTTTATAAATAATGACCAACCAAATGGTATATCTGTAAGCAAATAGGGTACAAAATTAATCAAATTTTGCCATTTTAAGAATAGTTAGCTTGAATAATATCCCCTAAAGAACAATTTTTAGTAGAAAGAAAAAGAGCTTTATGCTATATATTTCGCGCTTCTATTTTATGGTGGTCTGCAATAATTCATTATCTTTGCAAGTCTTAAAAAAAAACACAGAACAGATGAAGAATATTCGCAATTTTTGTATTATTGCCCATATTGACCACGGTAAGAGTACCTTAGCCGATCGTCTGCTCGAAGCAACAAGTACCGTAACTGGCAAAGAAATGCAGGCACAAGTGCTTGACAACATGGATTTGGAACGAGAAAGAGGTATTACTATCAAAAGCCATGCTATACAAATGAAACTTGTGTATCAAGGTGAAAAATATTTACTCAACCTTATTGACACACCAGGGCACGTAGATTTTTCCTATGAAGTATCTCGCTCTATTGCTGCTTGCGAAGGGGCTTTGCTCATTATAGATGCTACACAAGGCATTCAGGCTCAAACTATTTCTAACTTATACATGGCTATTGAGCATGATTTGGAAATCATTCCGATTATGAACAAAATGGACATGGATAGCGCCATGCCAGAAGAGGTAGAAGATCAAATAATAGAATTATTAGGATGTAAATCCGAAGAAATAATCCGAGCTAGTGGTAAAACAGGCTTGGGTGTGGAAGAAATTCTGCTGGCAATTATAGAACGTATCAAAGCACCAAAAGGCGACCCAGAAGCTCCTTTGCAATGCTTGATATTCGACTCTGTATTCAACCCTTTTAGAGGGATTATCACTTACATGAAGATTGAAAATGGAACGATACACAAAGGTGATTTAGTAAAATTTTTCAATACCGAAAAAGAATATTACGCCGATGAAATTGGCATATTAGGATTGAACATGGAACCCCGAGAGAAACTCTCGTGTGGTGATGTAGGATACATTATTTCAGGCATCAAGGTGTCTAAAGAAGTAAAAGTGGGTGATACAATTACCCATGTAAAACGCCCTTGTAGCGAAGCCATTGACGGTTTTGAAGAAGTAAAACCAATGGTATTTGCAGGCATCTACCCTATTGATTCCGAGGACTTTGAAGATTTACGAGCCTCCATGGAAAAATTACAACTCAATGACGCCTCCCTTACTTTTGAAGCAGAATCATCTGCGGCTCTTGGCTTTGGCTTTCGATGCGGGTTTCTCGGCATGTTGCACATGGAAATTGTGCAAGAGCGTCTCGACAGAGAATTTAATATGGATGTAATTACAACTGTGCCCAACGTACAGTACCATATTTATACAAAAAAAAATGAAGTGCTTGATGTGCATAACCCATCGGGTATGCCAGATATCACATTAATTGATAGAATAGAAGAACCATTTATCCGTGCATCCATCATCACGCGCATTGATTACATTGGTGCTATTATGAGTTTGTGCTTGGGCAAACGAGGCGAATTAATAAAACAAGAATACATCGCATCTAACCGTATCGAGCTGATTTACGAGATGCCAATGGGCGAAATTGTATTCGATTTTTACGATAAACTTAAATCGATTTCCAAAGGATATGCCTCTTTTGATTACCATATAAATGGATTCCGTCCTTCTAAATTGGTAAAATTAGATATTTTGTTAAATGGAGAACCTGTAGATGCTCTTTCTTCCTTAACGCATGCAGACAATGCCGTAAATATCGGACGCAGAATGTGCGAAAAGTTACGCGAATTAATACCTCGTCAACAATTTGA
Source organism: Paludibacteraceae bacterium (assembly GCA_017986765.1). GTDB lineage: Bacteria > Bacteroidota > Bacteroidia > Bacteroidales > Paludibacteraceae > JAAYPI01. The sequence continues at coordinate 3,762 of JAGNUZ010000137.1, forward strand.
CATCGCCATACAAGCGGCTATAGGAGCAAAAATCATTGCGCGCGAAACTATTAAAGCTGTTCGTAAAGACGTTACCGCTAAATGCTACGGTGGCGATATTTCGAGAAAACGTAAACTGTTAGAAAAGCAGAAAAAAGGCAAAAAACGCATGAAGCAAATTGGCTCCGTAGAAGTGCCTCAGAAAGCATTTATGGAAGTGCTTAAATTAGATTAGTTTTTATTATTTTTCAACATATAGTCTTAACTTTAAAAATCAATTTCTATGGAACACGTTACTGATGTGGCACATCATGTTGCCATGCCAATATGGGCTTCGGCGCCTTTC
>JAGNUZ010000138.1 GCA_017986765.1 Paludibacteraceae bacterium
CTTGACCTTCTGCCGTTTTCCCCGGTTTTACAATGGCTATTGACACCAAATCGTTTGTGGTATTTTTTATCTTTTTGTTTGGAAATTGTGATTGGAACACATGAGATGTTATCTCAGCTCCTAAGCCAGGAGTTTCTCCTGCGTGTGAGAAATACACACCATACACGGTATTCTTATCATGATTGAGAGCAATATATCCCCAGATTGGTCCCCATAATCCTGCACCATATAGTGGAAAAATATATTTTGTTTCTCCATCTACATTACACTCATATACGGGTAATTTACGGTCTGCTGGATTTTCTTTTGACAATTCAGTTTTCAGGTCTATCTCAAAACCACCTGTACGTTCTACAACTTCACCATCTACATTTACAATAAGCTCTTGAGTAATGTACTTGGAATATACAGAAGCAAGATCTTGATTAGTTAAATCAAGGTTAAGTGCATACAGAATTTGTTTTTTCTTATCCAAATTGACATTTAAGTCTTGTTTTTCTTTGAGAGAGCCAGAAAAAAAGGCCAGAACAAAAGCCACGACGATAACCATTATCGAGGCATAAACGATTGTATAAACATTACTATTAGTATTCATTGTTCCCCTTTTTATGCGTTAATAGATTTTGTAGCACGCTTTAAACGTTTGCTTATGTTTGCTTGCACAATAAAATAATCGATAAGCGGTGCAAAAATATTGATCAATAGAATGGCTAACATCATGCCTTCAGGGTATCCAGGATTAAGCACCCGAATAATAATAGCCATTGCACCAATCAAAAAACCAAAAATATATTTCCCTGTTTCGGTACGAGCCGATGTTACTGGGTCAGTTGCCATAAATACAGCACCAAAACAGAAACCACCCAATACCAAATGATAATACCAAGGAAGATGAGCCATCGTATTTGTTTCAGATCCAAAGGCATTAAATAATAGAACCGTTGCTACACCTCCTACAAATACCGAAAGCATTGTTTTCCAGCTAGCTACACGTGTCACTAATAAGATAATAGCTCCTATTGCGATAGCAATAACACTTGTTTCACCAATAGAACCTGGTATTAAACCTACGACCATATCCCACCACGAAGTAGCACCACCTACTACATTGTGTATCACAATATCCTTGCCAGAGGCGACAGCTGCCTGACCAAGAGGCGTAGCCCCCGAAAAAGTATCTACTAATTGTCCGCCACCCATGCCAAATACATCGTTGGTGCCTACCCATACAGAGTCGCCCGACATTTTACTTGGGTATGCAAAAAATAAAAATGCACGTGTAACCAATGCCACGTTAAAAATATTCATTCCTGTACCACCAAATACTTCTTTGGCAAATATAACTGCAAATGCAGTAGCTACAGCAAGCATCCACAAGGGTAAATCTACAGGAACAATGAGAGGAATAAGCATTCCCGACACTAAAAATCCTTCGTGAATCTCATCTTTTTTCCATTGAGCTACAACAAATTCTATACCCAACCCAACTAAATACGAAACGATTACTTTGGGTAAAACCAATGCTACGCCGTATAAAAATAGGCTCCAAAATTGTGCTGTTTGCGGATTCCAAAAATCAGCTACTAACTGACCCGTAGCCAAAAAATGCTGATAACCCACATTGAACATACCAAAGAGCAAAGCGGGCACCATGGCGATTACTACCATAGACATCATACGCTTAGAATCTACTGTATCGTGAATATGTGTTCCCGATTTTGAGGTTTTATTCGGAACAAACAAAAAGGTTTCAAACCCATCAAAAACCGATTCAAACATCGACAATTTACCCCCTTCTGTGAAGGTAGGCTTTATCTTATCGACAAACTTTCTAAGTGCTTTCAATGTATTACTTGTTTTTATGTATTATTAAATCATTTCTTTTCTCAACATATCTAATCCTTCGCGTACAATTTTTTGCAAGGGCACTTTGGAAGAGCATACAAATTCGCACAAAGCAACATCTTCGGGAGCAATTTCGTAAATGCCCAAAGCCTCCATTTTGTCAATATCATTGGCAATAATTGCTTTAAACAAAAATTCGGGATAAATATCCATAGGCAAGACACTATCGTACTCGCCACTCATAATCATGTGTCTTACACCACCCAACAAACGAGCATCAGCTTCAAATTTCTTTTTTGGTTGTAAAAACTGTATCAGTTTAGTAAGATAAGTACCGCTATTGCTAAATCTATTGAAACGAGGCGTAATCCAACCCACCAATTCGTGCGTTTCGTCGCCTTCGGGGATAACCGATATTTGAGAATGAAATGGGTTTAAAAAACCATCTGCAGCTATTTTCTCGCCTGACAATACGTTGCCACTGATATAGCGTAAGTGAACACCTTTACTCACGTTTTCTTTTACAACAGGTGTAATAGGCGAACCTACAAGTAATGGATAATAAGCTGGTGTTGTGGCTTCTGAACCAGTATATGCTACTAATTTAGAGAAATCTAATTTTCCAGTATTTGCATATCTGCCGATAAACAAGACTTCTTGCGGATTGATTGTCCACACCACTTCTCCTTTGTTAATGGGATTGATATGGTTGATTTGAATGCCCACATTTCCGGCAGGATGTGCACCCTTAAAATAGGTAATCGTAGCATCTTTTGTCGCATCAAATAAGGTATTTCCTGCTTTAACGCCAAGATTTACCGTTGCTAATTTAGATAGAGCACTGATGCCTGCCTGAAAATCAGCCAATTGATTATTTACAATAAAATTAAAATCAGGTGCTAATGGAGCACTATCAAACGTAGAAATAAAAATAGCTTTTGGGATATCCAATGGATTGGCAACAACATCATACGGACGTTGTTTGATAAAAGCAAACAAGCCTGCAGAAAGCAAGGCACTTTTCACCTGTTCTGCCGAAGCTGTAGCAAAATTAATGCTCGAAAGCACTTCTTGCTCCATTTGAAAATCGTTTTTGATAACAATATCCAAAATTTTGCGACGCTCGCCTCTATTCACAGCGACTAATTCGCCACTTACAGGAGATACTATTTTCAATTCAGGACAGTTTTTATCCATAAACAATACTGAACCTACTTTGAGCTTATCGCCTACTTTTGCCACAGGTTTCGGAACAATGCCTGCAAAATGGTCAGGAACAAAACCAATCAACTCCGATTGTACTGCTTTTCCTACTATCTCAAGAGGGTCTCCTTTGAGAATAATATCCAAGCCTTTTTTTAAATTAATTATCTGCGCCATATAATTTGGATGAATGCTTTTTTGGTAAAAACTTCGCAAAATTAGAAAAAATTACCTGAATAACCATAGTAGATTTTCCTTTTTAACACATTTATTTTTCACGTGTTGTAAAATTGCTCTAAAAGAGGGTTTGACGTTTCATTTTTAAAGCGTACCTTTGTCCCTAATGAAAAAAGGAAACTTTCTATCCATATTCATGAGCATTTTGTTTTTCCCATTTGGCACACTATCTGCTCAGGTATTTCATAATCAAATTATGGATGCCAACATACGCACCTTACGTATTGAGAATGAAAACAAAAGTATTCCCTATCCCATCATCGATTTGCACTCGAGCGAACAAGTAAGTCTTTCTTTTGACGATTTAAACCCTTCGTTTCGCTCTTTTTCGTACAAAATAACACACTGCAACAGCGACTGGACAGCATCGGATGCGACCGAAAACGAGTATTTGAACGGATTTAGCACAGGATATATACACCAATCAAGTTCCTCTATCAACACCTACATACCCTATACGCATCACAGCATTTTGTTTCCAAACGATGATGTAAAATTCAACATATCAGGCAATTATGCAATTAGCATCTTTACAGACAACAACGAATATGATGCTGTTCTCACTGCTCGATTTAGCATAAGCGATAATAGCATTGGCATAGCTGCTACTGTATCGGCAATTACCGATATTGACTACAAAAAAGAACACCAACAACTGTCTATCGACTTATTACTGGGCAATTTATCCGTACAAAATCCGTATCGCGACTTACACGTTGTCGTGCAACAAAATCAGCGTTACGACAATTTGGTTACAGGACTAACACCTTCGGCTATGCTAGGG
>JAGNUZ010000033.1 GCA_017986765.1 Paludibacteraceae bacterium
GGAGTATTATTGGTGGTGATGGAGTGGTTGTAAATCCAGCAAGTAATTCTACTTTAGTTACTGACTTAGGATACCGAATTCCAAATCTATTTAGGTGGGAGGTGTATACGCCAAGTTGTAGCAATACGGTAGATGTAACGGTTATATCGAATAGTTTACACAATTTAGCCGATGCAGGCGAAGATGACTTTACGGTGAACAGTTATGCGCGTATTTCGGCTCGTGTAATTGCTGATACAAATATTACAGGGAAATGGTCGGTGCAAGGTGGTACTGGAAGATTTGACAATGCAGTGGCTGCTAACACGCTAGTAAGAGGTCTTACCACGGGTATTAATACTATGAGGTGGACACTGAGAGGGTATGGTTGCGAAGCCTACGATGAAGTGCAATTACGTTTTGCAGAAGAACCTATAGCAGGATTCGATACCGATGTAATTTCGGGTTGTAGTCCGCTGACTATAGCGTTTTCTAACACCACTATCGGACAAGCTACTTACCAATGGAACTTTAGCGATGGAAAAACCTCTACGCTACGTAGTCCTGATCATACATTTGAGCGTTCAGGACTATATAAAGTTACTTTAACGGCTACGGGATTGCGCAAAACAGACACAATTTCTCACTTTATTGAAGTGTTGCCTTCGCCCACAGCTGCATTTTTGGTAGCCAATACGAAATTATATATGCCTACACCTATTGCTAATTTTTATAGCAATTCGCCAAATGCCATAAAGTATTGGTGGAAATTTGGCGATGGAGTAAGCTCTACGGAGAAAGATCCAACACATATCTATGAAGAAGAAGGAGTATATGATGTATGGTTTAAGGTAGAGGACTTAAAAGGTTGTCAAGATTCTGTCATGATGTATAACTATATACAAGTAGGCGACTACGGTATGATGGTATTCCCTAATGCTTTTACGCCCAATACCTCATTCCCGAATGGAGGGCAATATCAGGCAGATGAACGACGCTTGGATATATTCTATCCCGTTTCTCGCAATGTAGAAACATACAAATTAGAGATTTTTAACCAATGGGGAACGAAAATCTTTGTTTCAGATGATATCTTTGTAGGCTGGGACGGATTCTATAAAGGAGAGTCTGCTGCGCAAGGTGCTTACATGTATAAAGCATCTGGTACATATAAGAATGGAAGAGAATTTAATGAATCGGGAGAGTTTATATTGGTGCGATGAGAAGAAGTGGAATACGAAATAGGATGAAATATAAACATTCTGCAATACTGTTTTTTTTGTTAGTACTGTTTACTCCCATACAGCTTGTGGCTCAAGATTTTTTGATGTCGCAACCATGGACAATCAATACGACTATCGGACCTTCGTTTGCAGGGCTTAGAGGTTCTCGTGCCTTTATGGCATACCGCAATCAGTGGTCGTTTATGAAAGGTTCACAAACGGTAATGGCAGGTATGGAACATTATTACCACCCCTTGCGATCTTCGTTTGGTGGTATATTATCACATACCTCGTATGGGGGCAGCCTTCTTAATCAAACGGAAGTAGGGTTTCAGTATAACTATGTGGCAAAGATAACCGACGAATGGTTTTTTAGACCTGGTATGGAAGTGGGTACGTATTACCGCACTATTGACCCCTCTAAAATGATATTCATCGACCAAATTGCCATCGATGGAACTGTATTGCCGACAAGCTCTTTTTTGCCTGAAGAAACATCGGTATTGCGATTAGATGCGGCCGTTTCGTTTTTGGTGTACAACGAATTCTTTTTTGTAGGGGCAGGAGCTGATCGCTTGATGAGCAACGATATATCTTTTACGAATGTCGATACAAAAACAAATCTAAAATGGAATGCCTATATGGCAGGTCGTATTCCGATGAATAGAGGACTTGGCAGATACGCTTCGTATGATGATGTAACGATAGCGGGTTTATTCCAAAAGCAAGGTCAATACCAACAAATGGATATTGATGTCTTATATCACCGTATTCCCTTTGAATTAGGGGTCGGTTATAGAGGTATTCCCTTTGTATCTCCACAGGGGTTGAGTAACACAGATGCCTTAAAGGTGATTTTTGGGTATTCCTTTGGAGAATTTATTATTTCGTATAGCTACGACGTGAGTATATCCAGTTTATTTAACGTATCAGGAGGCTCGCATGAGTTGGTGCTTAGTTATCAATTTGACCAAAAAACGCCCAACGATGTGTCGTTCTTCTGTTATTAAAAACAAACAGCTAGTTATTATTTGTAATAATCATACATCGTTCTCGCACGCATTCTTTCGTGTGGGTAGCGTAGGTTGACAACTAAGTGTCCGCCAGTTTTTGAATTCAATCTTTTTTAGTGTCCATGTAGCTAGGCCTGAAGAAGCTCTATTACATACATTCCTTGTGCGATTCGGGCATGGGTGAGTAAGTGTAATATTGCAGTACTTCTTCTAATGCGATAATAAGGGCTTCGTTTACGGGGAGTAAGGTGTTGCCTAAGCGGTAGTCTATTTGGTCTAACTGCATATAGTATTCTGTAAATATAGGTACATGCAAGCCTTCGGAAATGGCTTTGGTGGTAGCTTTATAGTTTTCAGCCTGAGTGTCTTTGATGATTTTGCAGGTAGCTAATCGCAATTGTCCGTATTTATCCGTATTGGCAGCTGCACCAAATAGGCGACAAATTAAGCCTCGGTCTTTGTAGTTGCTACACCGTCCAGAGTCCATAATGACCAAGGGTTTGTAAATCATGCATGTTGGACTGTCGTTGTCATGCAGCAAGGAAAGTGTTTTTTCGGCTTCGCCTGCTAAAAATAGATGAAAAGCCCACGGTAAAAATTCTAATGGACTGGCTTCTATGTCAGGATAGGTACAGCATTTCCCACATCCTGCTACGCACTGAATACCAGATATTTGTGTAAATTGAGCAGTCTCCTGCTCTAACTGGTAGAAAAGCATTTCCACCAATTGTACCTTTCGTTCTATCGACATATTTTTTTGCCAAAGGTAAACTAAAAAATGGTAGCTGAATTGTTTTTTGTAGGTTATTTCTAGCTTGATTTTTGTTTTTTTTTACATACAATTATATATCATAAGCTTTGTCCCTCATTACACCATCTCCACTAGTTAGACTTTTTTTAATTTCCCCCTTTTTTTATATCTTTGTAGAATAAGCAATAAAAAAAACAGATATGCAAAATTTTATTTTTCAAAATACAACTAAATTGATATTTGGTAAAGGGATGATTTCTTCTTTAGCGAAAACGATACCACAAGCTGCTCGTGTGCTACTCGTATTTGGCGGAGGTAGTGTACGGAAAAATGGTGTTTACGAACAAGTAACGAAAGCTTTATCTACACAAGAAACTACTGAATTTTGGGGCATTGAGCCTAACCCTACGGTAGAAACCATACGCAAAGCGATAGTGATGGGTAAAGAATATAAGGCCGACTTTGTGCTCGCTGTGGGTGGTGGTTCGGTGCTAGATGCAGTGAAACTTATTGCCTGTGGTATTCCGAGTACGGAAGATGCATGGCAATTGGTACTCAATGGGAGTTTGATACACAATCCGCTACCTTTTGCATCTGTAATGACATTACCCGCTACGGGTTCGGAAATGAATAGGGGTTCGGTGATTTCGAATAAGGCTACGACAGAGAAATTTGCCTTTTATGCACAGTATCCACAATTTTCTATACTCGACCCTGAAACGACTTTTTCATTGCCACAAAGACAACTTGCCAATGGCATAGCAGATACGTTTGTGCATGTTGTGGAGCAGTACCTTACTACGCCAAATCAGTCATTATTGATGGATAGATGGGCGGAAGGTATATTGCAGGTTATGGTAGAAGTTGCTCCAAAGGTAATGTCAGAAGAGGAGCGAGATTATGATGTAATGAGCCAATTTATGTTGTGTGCTACCATGGCTTTAAATGGGTTTGTGGGTATGGGCGTGTCGCAAGATTGGGCTACGCACATGATTGGACACGAATTGACTGCGTTGAAAGGGCTTGACCATGCTCAAAGCTTGGTAATTGTACTACCAGGTGTTATGCAGGTTTTGCGTGAGCAGAAAGCTGAAAAAATACTACAATATGGTGCTCGTGTGTGGGGCATAACGCAAGGTACTGAATCTGAACGAATCGATAAAACGATTGATGCTACGGAGCAGTTTTTCCGTTCGTTGGGTATGCCTACCCGCTTGAGTGAATATGGTATTGGTGAGGATACGATTGACGAAGTTACGGCTCGTTTTGCGGCTCGAAAGGTGCAATTTGGTGAAGCTCAAAATGTAAATGCAGCATTAACAAAAACTATTTTACAGCAAGTCTTATAATATTGACATAAAACAAGAAAGGGTGCAATTTCAACTTGCACCCTTTCTTATTTTTACAAAGTAACGATATTGAATATCTTTATTGTTTTATGCCATTGCGTTTGAGCAAAGCATCAATAGTGGGTTTTTGTCCTCTAAATCGTTTGTACAATACCATTGGGTGTTCCGAACCTCCTTTGCTTAAAATGTTCTCTTTGAGCGAATTTGCTGTTTCTTTATTGAATATTCCACGCTCTTTAAACAGTTCAAAGGCATCTGCATCCAACACCTCAGCCCATTTGTAGCTATAATATCCTGCGGCGTATCCTCCTGAAAATATGTGGTTAAATTGTGTGCTCATAGCCGTTTCGGCAATGGGTGGAAAGAGGAGCGTTTTCTCCCACGCTTTTGTTTCAAATGCTTTTACATCGCCTTCAAAAGGTGTTTCTATTGTATGCCAAGCCATATCGAGGTAGCAAAAACTCACTTGACGCAAGCAGGCGTAACCCACCAAAAAATTCTCAGCATTTTTAATTTTCTGTATCAATTCAGCTGCAATACTTTCTCCCGTAAGATAATGGGAGGCAAATGTATCTAAAAATTCCTTTTCGACAGCCCAATTTTCGAGCAACTGCGAGGGTAGTTCCACAAAATCACGGTATACACTTGTGCCCGATAAGCTGGAATACGTGGTGTTGGAAAGCATGCCGTGTAAAGCATGACCAAACTCGTGCAATAAGGTCGTTAGCTCGTTAAAAGTAAGCAACGAAGGGCTAGTGCTCGTGGGTGGCGTGAAGTTCATCACGATAGATACGTGCGGACGACTGTTTACCCCATTTTCTATATATTGATCTTTAAATTCGGTCATCCAAGCCCCTCCTTTTTTGCTTTCGCGCGGATGAAAATCGGTGTAGAGTACGGCTACAAAATTACCGTCCCCATCTCTTACTTCGTAGGCATCTACCTCTGGGTGATATACTTGTATGGCTTCATTTTTGGTAAAATGCAAGTCGAATAGGGTAGTAGCCAAACCAAATACGCCTTTTTTTACTTTCTCCAGTTCAAAATATGGTTTTAGTAACTCGTCGTTGATAGTATATTTCTGCTCTTTTACTTGTTCGGCATAGTATGCCCAATCCCACGGTTTTAATTCAAAAGTAGGCTTGTTTTCTACCGTGCACGCAAATGCTTCTATTTCGTCAAATTCTTTTTTGGCTTGTGGGTAGCAAGCGTCATAGAGCTGATCTACAAGTTTATACACTTTCCCAGTATCTTGAGCCATCGTTTTTTCTAATTTAAAGCTAGCAGAGTTCGAATATCCCATTAGTTGGGCAAGTTGCAGGCGAGTGTTTACAATATCGCTAATGGTTTGCTTGTTGTCGTATTCGTTTCCCTGATTGCTTTTGGTATTGTATGCCATGTATAACTTTCTGCGAAGCTCACGCGAGGTAGCATATTGCATAAAAGGCATATAACTGGGCATCGAGAGGTCGATTAACCAACCTTCTTGGTTCTTGCTTTTTGCTTTTTCAACAGCGGCTTGTTTGGCAAAATCAGGCAATCCCTCCACGTCTTGTTCATTTGTGAGCAACATGGAAAATGCATTTGTTTCTTTTAATACATTTTGACTAAATGTGAGTGTTAGTTGGCTTAATTTAGTGCTTAATTTGGTGTATGTTTCTTTATCACTGTCCGATAGCTCTGCACCAGAACGTACGAATGCCTCGTAGGTGTTTTCTAAAAGTTGTTTTTGCTCAATAGTTAAAGAGAGTGTGTCTTTTTGTGCATATACGGTTTTTACTTTTTCAAAAAGGGCTTGATTTTGAAATATTTTATTGCCATTTTCTGTTAATATGGGCGATATTTCTTGTGCAAGTTCTTCTAAATTATCAGTTGTTTCGGCATGCAACAAGTTGAAAAAGACGCTACTTGTTCTACTGAGCATTTCGCCTGTTTTTTCTAATTTTTCTATCGTATTTTCAAAAGTAGCCATTTGCGGGTTGGCAATAATACTGTCTATCTCAGCATTCTGTTGTTTAATACCTTCTAAAAATGCTTCTTTGTAATGTTCTTCTTTAATCTCGTTAAATGGAGCTGTTTGGAATATACCCTTGAATGGGGATAATAATGGATTGGCAGTCATGTTAATAGCTGTAAAAATGAATAATAAAATGAATGAATAAGTCTGAGAGTAAACTGATTTCATGGAATATGTCGTATTTTATTCTTCGATACGCACAACGCGTTGTACACCTTGAATGTTTTTCAGTTGTTTTTGTATATCTCGAATAGTATCTACGTGGCTTACATACACATTGAATTTGGCTGTGAAGATGCCATCGGTCGTTTCCACACAGAGTTTCTCAATATTGGCATCTAATTTATCCGATAGTTCAAGTAATATATCGAGCAACATACGTTTTCTATCTACACCTTGTACCTCAATGGTGGCGGCGTAATATTTTTTCTGTGTATTTGCCCATTCGGCTGTAATAATGCTAGAACCTTTTTGCGATTTGAGCTTGAGGGCTTCTTTACAGTCACGTTTGTGTACAACAATTTCTTTTTGGTCGTTAATGAAACCAATAATTTGGTCGCCAGGAATGGGTTTGCAGCAAGGAGCAATGATGTGTTCTTTAAGCAATAATTCGTCTGTGAGTTGTAGAGTGCCATCTTTTCTATTTTCGTCAGATGGAATGCTCTTCGTTTTGTCGGTTTCTTTACTCGAAAAGAAACGAGGATACCACGAACGTACAGTTGTTTTTTTAGTTTCTTGTTTGGCAATGTCAGGGATATTGCTTAGCGGAATACTGCCTTTCCCAATTTGAAACGTTAATTCATCATAGTTGCTAATATCAAAATGATCTATTATTTTTTTGATGATGTCATTGCTAATGTCCTTTTTGATAATAAATCCTGCTTCAGTCAGTGAAGTGCGTAGCATGCTTTCTCCTTGTGCACGAATATTTTTTTGCTCATTTTTAAATAGTAAATTGAGTTTTTGTTTGGCACGTGCCGTTGTTACGTAATTGAGCCATTCTGTTTGCGGACTTTGCTGTTTGGAGGTGAGGATTTCAATTTGGTCGCCACTTTGGAGTTCATAACTCAGTGGCACTAATTTGTTGTTTACCTTCGCACCAATGCAACGCATACCAATATCGGAGTGTATTTCGAATGCAAAATCCAACGCTGTAGATCCAGAAGGCAGGGTTTTTATTTCTCCTTTTGGTGTAAATACAAATATCTCGGTGGCATACAAGGTCAGTTTGAACGTATCCAAAAAGTCCATAGCATTCGGACTCGGATTTTTCAAAATATCATTAATGGTACTGAGCCATTTCTCAAGTTCGGAGTCTCCTTGAAATTGTTGCTTGTATTTCCAGTGTGCTGCTAAGCCCTTTTCAGCAATATCATCCATGCGAGCGCTGCGAATTTGCACTTCTATCCATTGTCCGTCTGGTCCCATCACGGTAACGTGAAGAGCCTCGTATCCATTTGCTTTCGGCGTATTTAGCCAGTTGCGTAGTCGGTCAGGATGTGGAATGTATAAGTTCGTTATGTTGTTGTATATCACCCAACATTGCTCGTTTTCATCTACATTTTGGTTGGGTTCAAATACAATCCTGACAGCTAAAATATCGTATATCTCCTCGAAAGGTAGATTTTTCTTTTTCATTTTGTTCCATACAGAAAAAACCGATTTTATACGTGCTCGTATGGTGTATTTATATCCTAAACTATTTAGTTTATTTACAATGGGCAAGGCGAATTTGTCATACAACATCATCCGTTCCAATTGATTTTCCTTAATTTTATGATTAATTTCATCATAGACAGAAGGGTAGTTGTACTGAAAGCTCAAATCCTCTAATTCGGTTTTGATAGTAAATAGTCCTAATCGATGGGCTAAGGGTGCGTATATGTATTCCGTTTCGCCCGCAATTTTGTATTGTTTGGCAGCAGGCATCGAACCCAAAGTCCGCATATTGTGTAGTCTGTCGGCAATTTTTATCAATATTACCCGAATGTCTTCGGAAATGGTTAGCAATAGTTTGCGAAAATTTTCGGCTTGTCCCGACACATTTTCGCCAAACACACCCCCTGATATTTTTGTTAATCCATCTACAATTTGGGCAATTTTCGGATCAAATAACCCCGCAATATCTTCCACAGTATATTCAGTATCTTCTACTACATCATGAAGCAAAGCAGCACAAATAGAAGTAGAGCCTAATCCTATTTCTTTAGCCACAATACGTGCTACAGCCAATGGATGCATAATGTACGGTTCACCAGATTTGCGTACAATACCTTTGTGTGCCGTTTTTGCCAACAAAAAAGCTTTCTCAATGCGAGCTGTTTTTTTGCGGTGGTTGGAAGCCAGGTATTCTTTTATAAGTAGCTGATACTCTTCTTCAATAAGAGCATTATATGCTTGTTCTTTCGAGTCTATTGTGTTTGCCATGTTTTTTGCTTATTCATACAAATATACAGTACTTTTTTTATTATATCGAATTTTCATCTAGCGTTTTTCATAAAAAAAGACGCTGAGTATATTTCAGCGTCTTTAAGTAGAAAGAGAGAAGCGATACACTTAATTACCATTCGGCAAATCGAGGTGTACGCGATGTGTGGTGTCTTGTTTTGAAACGTAGTTGCAACATTATTTCGTGCGAACCGCTGTTGTAATTGTTTAGCTTAGATAAATTATGGTCATACGCATAGCCTATACGCACAAAATCTGTGAGTTGCAAACCTGCCATGGGTACAATTGATTCTGAATCAAATACATCGCTAAAGCGGTACGAGCCACCTACCCAAAACATTTTGAGGTAATGCAGTACAGCATTTATTTCGTTATGTACAGAATATCCATCAAATTGAGAAGCCAATCCTGGTGTTACATCCCAATAGCGTCCTACTTCAAAGCGGTAGCGAGAGTAAGCATAATATTGAGTTGTTGGATTCAGCACTGTTTCGTCTTCAAAGAATTGAGGAATATGTGTAGCTGAGGCTCCTAATACCCAATTTTCCAATTGATATTCAGCACCTACATTGGCATCGGGAGCCATGTATTGTTGGTCGCTATCGTAATTTTCTATTGGGTCACCTATATTTTCGTAAATGTTATTCGACGCATCGTATTGACGTAGAAATACACCCCCTGCCACTCCTAAAGATAGGTGTTGGTTTTCGCCGAGTTTAATGTGATAGGCGTAATTAATCATTGGATTGTAGGACATCAGAGGTCCAAACTTGTCGTACACTACTGATAAACCTATACCCGAACTGCTGTTGCGTAGTAGCATATCAAAATTCAGCAAGCCCGTTTGTGGTGCTCCAGTAAATCCTGTGTATTGTTGGCGAGCAATACCTGTGATGTTGCCATACAGAGATGCTCCAGCCGCGGCAGGGTTATAATGTGTTCTGCTCAGTAAGTGCTGACTTATTTGCACATCGTGCTGTGCAGACACCAAGCCTGTGAACATAAGATAGGAAAAGCAAACTATAAGTATTTTTTTCATTGTGTTCATTTTTAAGATTATCGTTCAATAATTTTGAATGTGGTACGTCGGTTTAAGCGATGCTCTTCTTCTGTAACCGCATTTTTTACTACTGGATTTGATTTTCCATATCCTTTCCACGTTAGTCTGTAGCGACTAATACCTGAAGTTATTAAGTAGTCAACCACCGATTTAGCACGAGCATTTGATAGTTGTAGATTGTAATCAACACTACCACGGGTATCTGTATGCGAACCAAATTCTAATTTTAATGTTGGGTTAGAACTTAATAAAAGGATGATTCTGTCTAACGATACTCTTGATTGAGGGAGTAAATTTGCGTTGTCAAAATCGTAATAAATTTCGTTGATTGATATTTCACGGTCGGCAAATCGTCCGCCATTAATACCACCTACACCACTTCCATCTAATGAGGTCGATTCGTATGGGATAGACGCTAAATCCAATGAACTATTGCTAGCATCACCCTCTGTGTATAAGAATGGCTTGCTTGTGATGGATAAGAAGTTGGGCTTATTTACTTTTACTTGATATTCGCTACCGTTGGTTAGGTTGGTAAATGAATACCTACCCGTAATATCTGTTTTAGTTTGTTGTGCTAATGTGCCATTTTCCAATAACAACACGTCTTCATTGATAAAAGGTTCGTTTGTTTCCATGTCGTACACACGTCCACTGATAGAAAGGCTTGACGGAGTAAGGTAGAAATCTTGCTCTACAGGGAATGAACCAATTGTGGTTTTTTCGGCTTTTATCATTGCCATATCGGATAAATATCCTACAGCGTTGGCAAACATTTTGTACAAATCGCCTGCCTCGATAAAGGCGTAATAATAGCCATCTTTGTTCGTTTCAGCAGTTTGTGTTTTACCTTTACCCGATAGTACTATTTGTGTATTTGGTATTACTTCTTTCGTTACGTCGTTGTAGGCATGTCCCGATACCATCATACTTGTAAAGATGCCTTCAAAACGGAAAATATCATCTTTAGTCGTAATATTGCGACTGCTTACCAATAAGGCTTCGTTCTTTTCTTCTGATACAATGAGGTTAATGTCATCTGTTGATGAATTTATTGGTTTCATTAGGTTTTGTACTTTGTGTATGGCATTGCCATCAATTTGAGCACTATATAAATCGTATCCGCCAAAACCAATGTGTCCGTCTGAGGCAAAAATCAGGGTGTTGCTCACAACATAAGGAAATGCCTCATTACCCGCTGTATTCACAATAGCTCCTACATTAATAGGTGTTTTGTTCCATTTCCCATTCTCATTGCGTGTTACATACCAAATGTCAGCCCCTCCGAATCCACCATCTAAAGCTGCTGTAAAATACAAGCGTTTTCTATCAGGAGATAAAGCCGGGTGTGATACATTTGCATGTCTGTTGCCAATATTCAATACTCCTTTTTCTCTCCATTTACCTTTTTTGTATATGGCGGTATAAATATAGCAATTGTCGAGTTCGTTGTTGATGCAACGTGTGTAGTATAATACATTATCCATCGTGTCGATAGCAAATGTCCCTACATTTTGTCCTCTTCGCATTTTTATCATATCCACTAAGCGCGATGAGGTGAAATTGTCTTTCCCATGAGTAAAATACATGCGAGAAGATAATCCTTTTTTTGTTTGTTCTACCGATGCATATACGATGCCATCTTGATAAAACCCAATACCGTATTCAATTTCAGAGGTGTTAATTCCTTTTAAATCTTGTTCTGGTGTAATGGGGTTTTTCGAGCTGTGTTTTAACGCAAAATCGCATGATGCAATTAAATTCTTAATGCGTGGATCTTCGGGCGACAGACGGTCAAATTCCTCAAAAGCAGCTTTAGCACGCATGTACTCACCTAATTTCAGCAAGTTTTGTCCGTATAATACGTATGCTTCTAAGTCGTTTACGCCACCTGCTATAGCTTCGCCTAAATAGGAAACCGCATCTGTAGGTTCGTTGAGCAATGAATAGCATTCACCCATTTTAAATTTAGCGTTGGCTACTGTTTTTTCGTTGCCACTTTTTTCGGCTGATTTTTTATATTGTTCGATAGCGCGAAGGTAATCACGTCTTTCGAATTTATTATCTCCCAATTTCATATTTCCCATCATGCTGATAATTGGTAAAAATACCAACAATGCGAACAGGAAATTTCTTTTATTCATTTTCATATATTGATGTTTATTTCGTTCACTATTATTTTTCAAGCACTACAGTATTTTTGATAACCACCACATTGCCTTGCTCGTCAAGGATGTCAACTGTATATAAGTACACTCCCTTGTTTACAAATACGCCATTATACGTACCATTCCAACCATTAGTACCAGTATATAATACAGTTCCGAGTCTGTCGAATACCTTCAGTGTATATCCTTCAAGAAAAACATCATTTACGCCATCATTGTTTGGAGTAAACACATTTGGAAATAAGACAGAGGTAATATCTTCTGTTGTTGAAAAATCCCACGTACATCCG
>JAGNUZ010000139.1 GCA_017986765.1 Paludibacteraceae bacterium
GCGTAAACTGTTAGAAAAGCAGAAAAAAGGCAAAAAACGCATGAAGCAAATTGGTTCAGTAGAAGTACCACAAAAAGCGTTTATGGAGGTACTTAAATTAGATTAGTTTTTATTATTTTTCAACATATAGTCTTAACTTTAAAAATCAATTTCTATGGAACACGTTACTGATGTGGCACATCATGTTGCCATGCCAATATGGGCTTCGGCGCCTTTCGCACTGATGCTCATTATGATTGCCATTGGCCCATTATTATGGGAGCACTGGTGGGAGCAAAACAAAAACAAGTTGTTAATTTCTTTTCTACTCGGCGTACCAACAGTTATCTTTCTAGTGATGAATGGATTTAGTCACGATTTGGAACACCAAATCATGTACGATTATGTTCCTTTTATCGTTTTACTCACTTCTCTATATGTAATTTCTGGTGGCTTATTTCTTACAGGAGATATTCAAGCTAAACCTAAAATTAATACCCTTTTTCTAGCTATAGGCTACGTACTTGCCTCTATTATGGGAACTACAGGAGCGGCCATGTTGCTTATTCGTCCGTTAATTACGACAAATAGTCAACGTCAATACAAAACACATACAATTCTATTCTTTATTGCTACCGTAGCCAATGCTGGTGGTTTGCTAACACCCCTCGGTGACCCCCCGTTGTTCTTATTGTATTTACGTGGTGCTGATTTCGGATGGTTCTTGCACATGTTCCCTGAATGGTTATTTGTAGGTACAGTACTCATTGGATTATACTATTTATTAGATAAACGTTACTACAAAAAAGAAGCCTCAGAAGCTATCGAAAGAGATAATGCAAATATCGAACCGCTACGTATTGGAGGAAGCAAAAACTTTTATCTATTAATTGGTGTAATTTTATCCGTTGCATTTGTCAATGTCAATTACATCCCTGAAATGGGTAATCCAGACGCTTCGCTTTGGATTAAATACTTACGAGAAATCATCTTAATTGGTTTTATTCTTGTATCTATGGATATTACAAAAAAAGAAACACGCAAACTCAAAGGTTTTTCGTGGACTCCGATATACGAAGTAGCTGCCTTATTCTTAGGTATTTTCATCACAATGGTTCCTGCACTTTTATATTTAAAAGAGAATGCAGCCAGTTTTGGACTAAGTGAAGGATGGCAGTTTTATTTTATGGCAGGTTCTTTAAGTTCATTCTTAGACAATGCACCTACAGCTGTAGCAATGCACGGAGTGGCTTTGGGATTGGTGCAAGAAGGTGTAGCTGTAGCAGAAGTAGCGGGTGTTCCCGAACTCTTACTTACTGCCATTTCGATGGGATCAGTACTCTTTGGTTCTATGACTTACATTGGTAATGGACCTAACTTTATGGTAAAAGCCATTGCAGAAAGTAGTGGCGTAAAAATGCCTAGTTTCTTTGGCTATATGTTTAAATTCTCATTAATCATCTTACTTCCTCTGTATATTATCACCTATCTACTATTCGTATAGAAAGGTAAAACTCTATATAGCAAAGTGGCTTAGAAACTCGATTTCTAAGCCACTTTATTTTAAACTATCATAAAAAGAATATCATTCAAGACCATGTATTGCCATTGTCTATAAAAAAATGTAACTTTGCACTTCTTTAATAATTTGAACTACATATGACAGACCTAAACTTACTTACCGCCATCTCTCCTATTGATGGTAGATACCGCTCTAAAACAGATGAACTAGCAAACTATTTTTCTGAATATGCACTTATCCGCTACCGTGTACAAGTAGAAATTGAATATTTTATAGCGTTATGCGAATTGCCATTACCACAACTTAGCAACACAGATAAAAAACTGTTTACAGACTTACGTGCTATTTACACTGCCTTTTCGATAGAAGATGCTCAAAAAGTAAAAAACACAGAAAACATCACCAATCACGATGTAAAAGCGGTAGAATATTTTATTAAAGATAAATTTGATGAGATTGGCTTATCCGACTACAAAGAATTTATCCATTTTGGTCTTACTTCTCAGGATATCAATAACACAGCCGTTCCTTTGTCTATCAAAGAGTGCTTAACAACAGTCTATTACCCTGCCTTGCAAGAGCTTATAGATGAGTTGGAAAGGTTGGCAACTACTTGGAAAGATATCCCAATGTTAGCCAAAACACACGGACAACCAGCCTCTCCTACACGTTTGGGAAAAGAAATAATGGTTTTTGTGAGCAGAATGCAACAACAACTTAGTTTACTGAAACAAGTACCTATCTCTGCCAAAATGGGCGGAGCAACAGGAAATTTCAACGCTCACCACGTAGCTTACCCACAGATTGCTTGGAAAGATTTTGGCAATGCGTTTGTTTCAAATTATTTAGGACTAGAAAGAGAACAATGGACAACGCAAATATCGAATTATGACAACCTTGCGGCCCTATTCGATGGCATAAAACGCATCAACACCATAATGATTGATATGAACAGAGATTTCTGGACGTATATTTCAATGGAATACTTTAAGCAAAAGATTAAAGCTGGTGAAGTTGGCTCTTCTGCTATGCCACACAAAGTAAATCCAATTGATTTTGAAAACGCCGAAGGAAACTTGGGAATGGCAAATGCCATATTAGAACATTTGGCAAGCAAATTACCTATTTCTCGTTTGCAACGCGACCTTACGGATTCTACCGTATTGCGCAATGTAGGCGTACCTATGGCTCATAACTTAATTGCTATCAAAAGTACTCTCAAAGGACTTAGTAAACTAATTTTGAATGAAACTAGTTTACAAAAAGATTTAGACAATTGCTGGAATGTAGTGGCAGAAGGTATCCAAACCATTTTGCGTAGAGAAAACTACCCAAAACCATACGAAGCACTGAAAGAACTAACACGTACCAATACGCAAGTAAACGGTGAATCAATCGCAACCTTTATCGAAACTTTAAACGTAAGCGAAGCTATAAAAATAGAATTAAGAGCCATTACACCACACAATTATACAGGTTTATAAAACCAAGCATGTAAATAAGAGTAAATATGAAACGGTTCTATATTTTATTAAAACGATTTATTCCACCATACAAAAAATATGTGTGGCTAAACGTGCTTTTCAATTTACTTTCGACTATTTTCAGCTTATTTTCGTTCGCTCTTATTATACCTATTCTCGAAATTTTGTTCAACACAAAATCGGAAGTCTATACCTTACAGAGTATTAGTAGTGTATCAATGAGTCAGGTGTTTGATGTATTAAAAAACAACCTATATTTCTACACAACCGAATTAATAAATACCAGTGGCGCACTGAGCGTACTCATTATTCTTGCGGTTTTCCTTATTTTAATGACCTTTTTAAAAGTAGCGACAGCCTATTTTGGTAGTTTCTTCATGGTCAACATTCGCACAGGTGTGTTGCGTGATTTACGTAATTTAATCTTTTCTAAAATCGTATATCTACCCATAGGGTTTTTTAATGATGAAAGAAAAGGCGATATCATGTCGCGGATGACATTGGATGTAAACGAAGTAGAAGCTTCCATCATGAGCTCGTTGGATATGTTGTTCAAAAACCCTTTGATGATTGCTACATATATCATCGTAATGTTTTCAATAAGCTGGGAACTGACCTTATTTGTACTTGTTTTATTGCCTGTTAGTGGATATTTTATCGGACAAATAGGAAAATCACTCAAACGAAAATCACTCGAAGGCTCAATTCTGACAGGCGAATTAACCTCTCAAATAGAAGAAACCCTTGGAGGTCTACGTATTATCAAAGCATTTAATGCTGAAAATAAAATTATCTCACGTTTTTTGAACTTAAACAACCGCCTTCGCCATACGCTCACTCGCATACAAGCTCGCTATTTATTAGCGCATCCGATGAGCGAATTTATGGGAACAGTCGTTATTGCAACGGTATTATGCTATGGTGGCAATCTCATACTGAATGGCAATTCAGGTGCACTGACTGCATCTGTTTTCATCTACTACATTCTTATCTTTTACAGCATTATCAATCCTGTAAAAGAACTATCCAAAGCCGCTTACAGTGTGCAAAA
>JAGNUZ010000140.1 GCA_017986765.1 Paludibacteraceae bacterium
CTCCAGTGGGCGAATACAAGTTTTTTAAACCCGTAATCGTACCGCTTGAGTTTGTAATTGGGTTTACAGGTATCAGTACAAAATCATTCAAATCAGCAATATTGTTGCCTTCGTTTTGTAGCACCATACGCATATAGTCTGTCATAGAGGCAAATGTGTATGATTGCGAAGTACTGTTATATGTTCCTAAAAAAGCATATATACCTACAGAAGTAGCGGGGTATAAGCTTTGCGCGAAAAATTTCTCAATATCTTGTTCTCTTATCAGCAGTAAATAAGATGAAGCTGTATAAGTATTATCATCATTAAAAACAGCCGCTTCTGCTACCAACCGAACATGGTTGATGGTGTTAAAATGGGTAGCGGGGATTCTGTCAAGAATACGCTCAAAAGGTATTTCTATTTTAGTGAAAACACCTGCAGGAGAATGTAGATATACGATACTATCATCTGTTGCGATGGTGCTCGATAAGGCTGTAGGGTGTTCAAATCTGGCTACACTGGCAATTTCTTTATTTGCAGGGAAAATGATTTTTTGTTGTATAATTGTATCTGCTAGTGTCTCTCTTTCTTCTGTATAGTGGTAGTTTAATTCAATGTTTGCCGAGTCAACTAATAACACACTACCGTTACCATTTGCAATAGTGGCATACACTCCTTTAAAGAACTCTAAAAAAGCCGCTTGACTCGTGTAAATGTCCGTTCTTGAAAAGAATTCATCTCTCAGACTGGTTGGAAATACGACTCTCACTGCAGCTCTATAGCTACTTGTTTTTCTAATGGAATCAGATACTGCTGGGTCTTTCGCTGTGAAAGTTTGTTGTCCTAGAATCGTTTGCTTGTTGCAAAATGCAGCTACATT
Source organism: Paludibacteraceae bacterium (assembly GCA_017986765.1). GTDB lineage: Bacteria > Bacteroidota > Bacteroidia > Bacteroidales > Paludibacteraceae > JAAYPI01. The sequence continues at coordinate 863 of JAGNUZ010000140.1, forward strand.
AATGTTTGAGTAATAGTTAGTTTCGTAATTTAAATTTTCGGACAATTGATATACCGTAATGTCCTGCGAAGCAAGAGAATCGCCCCAAAAGTTTTTGTAATACATAACAAGCGACAGCGAATCTGGCGTTGAGTTACTTGGAAAAGAAACACCGTTTACAAATTTGAATTGAGATAAAAAATCGGCATTGAAATCCCCATATACATTGTCAGTAATATTCCCAATAGCTAAATTATTGCCTCTTGCGTAAATTGAATCGACAAATAAATTTGTCGATTGCACGTGAAAAGAATCTACAGCAATTGTAATTTTATCTTTTGATGGTTGGATTAGAAAACCTAAGTCGTCAGATGCATCCTCGCAAGAAACAAATAGAAAACTGATTGCTACGAATAGCAAAAGTGTATATTTCATGTGTATGCTTAGTTTATTGTTCCATAATTTGATCGTAAAAATCATTGTACGAATTTACGTAATTTTCTGGATCTTGATACGTAAGTGTCAATTTTTGTGATTTTTTAGCATATTCTAATAGTTCAGAATTGATATTTTCACTCCCTGCAATAACGCCATCAGAATAATCAATGGCTAAGCGGGTAACTGCATCAAAGCTGCCATTTTTGCTTACGGATGTTAAATCAGGCATATTGATACCATCTAACAGTGATTTTTGTGCAAACTGAGGGCTAAAATCTTTTGTAAAGCCATTATCGTATATAGAATAGACTACTTTTGCTTTCGAAAAGAAAGGATCGTCATTGAATGCTTTTTTAACATATATAGGCATCAAAGAAGTCATCCAGCCATGGCAATGTACAATATCTGGAGTCCAACGGAGTTTTTTTACCGTTTCGATAACACCACGTGCAAAGAAAATAGCTCTGTCTTCATTGTCATCAAAATCTACTCCGTCATCGTCCTGTGTTGTGTTCTTGCGGTTAAAGTAATCGTCATTGTCAATAAAGTACACTTGCATACGTGCAGATTGAATAGAGGCTACCTTGATGATTAATTGGTGATCGGTATCGTCAATGATTAAATTCATACCTGATAAACGAATCACTTCGTGCAATTGATTTCTCCGCTCGTTAATACAACCATACTTGGGCATAAATGTGCGGATTTCTTTGCCTTTTTCTTGTATAGCTTGGGGCAATTTTCTACTAATGTCTGCAATCTCTGATTCTGGAAGATACGGGCAAATTTCCTGCGTTACGTATAATACCTTAATAACGTTGTCCATTAAGAATGAATTAATAATAATAATCGAAAAATGATTATGCAAAGATATATAAAAAAAAGCGTAAATACGCAAGAAAATCAGAACAAATCTTCTAGTGTCCTTTTATAATCGGCTTTTTATGTTTCTAATACTAAGGTGTTTTCTTGATTTTGAAGGGTGTATTTTGTGATTTTATAGGATAGATTGATTTTGTTTTTTTAAAGCCATTTTTCCATAATTTAGCTATATTTGATGATAACTTATTTCCTTTTTTCTTTTTCATACCAATTATTATGTGTTCTTTTGCATCTTCATTTTAGCTATGTATGATGCAAGTAGTAAATACTATATTAGAACTGCGTAAAATGCTGACAAATAGTGCCAGTAAACGTATTGGCTTTGTTCCAACTATGGGAGCATTGCATTCTGGTCATTTGTCTCTCGTAAAGCAATGTAATCAGGAAAACGATATTACAGTCGTGAGTGTGTTTGTAAACCCTACTCAGTTTAACGATGTGGCTGATTTGAAACGATATCCTCGTACATTGGAGAAGGATTTGGCATTGCTCAGTGAAGTAGGGTGCGATATTGTTTTTTCTCCCTCTGTAGAAGAAATGTACCCGACAAAAGATACCCGATTATTTGATTTTGGTTTGTTGGAAACTGTTATGGAAGGCAAACAAAGACCAGGGCATTTTAATGGCGTAGCACAAATTGTAAGCAAACTGTTTGATGCCGTACAACCTCATGTAGCTTATTTTGGGGAAAAAGATTTTCAGCAGTTGGCTATCATTAGAGTGATGGTAAGACAACACGATTATTCAATAGACATTGTTGGGTGTCCCATTGTACGTGAGCCTAGTGGCTTGGCAATGAGTAGCCGAAATATGCTTCTTTCGGAAGAAAAACGCAAAAAAGCATCTTTTATATACGCAATTTTGGAGGAAAGTTGTACCTTTGTCGCCACAAAGCAATGCGACGAAGTACGCCAGTGGGTTCTCCATCAGTTTCAAGCTACAGATTTTACTGTAGAATATTTTGAAATAGTAGATGGAAACACCTTGCAAACCGTTACTTCTTGGAGCGATTCCAATTATATAGTAGGTTGCATAGCAGTAATGTGTGGAAAAATACGATTAATAGATAATATTCCATTTAAACGCTAACAACATGTTTATAGAGGTTTTAAAGTCTAAAATACATAGGGTTACTATTACCGAAGCCAATCTTGAATATATTGGTAGTATCACTATTGATGAAGATTTAATGAATGCAGCCAACATCATTGAGTCTGAAAAAGTACACATTGTGGACAATAACAATGGTGAACGATTTGAAACTTATGTAATAAAAGGAGAAAAAGGGAGTGGCACGATATGTGTAAATGGTGCTGCCGCTCGTAAAGTACAGCCGGGTGATACAATTATCATTATGGCATACGCATTTATGGAATTTGAGGAGGCGAAACAGTTTACGCCTACGTGTGTTTATCCAGATACGCGAACCAATAAATTACTTTAATAAGCTAAACCACTTTCTCACAAAGTGGTTTTTTTATATCACAATATTCTTGTAACTTGCACCAAAATTCATTGTATGGCGAAACAGAAAACCGTTTATGTTTGTAAAAACTGTGGCAACGACGCTCCAAAATGGTTTGGAAAGTGTTCGGCTTGTGGCGAATGGAATACGTGTATAGAAGAAGTTGAACGCAAAGAATCAAAATCGTCTCAGCGTATTGTTGGCATAGAAAGACCTCCTCAGAAGCCAATCTTGCTACACAAAATAGAAACAACGCAGGAGCAACGCATAGACATGCACAATGAGGAATTGAACCGTGTGTTGGGTGGTGGACTGGTGCCAGGTTCTATGGTATTGATTGGAGGAGAACCGGGTATAGGAAAATCCACTTTGGTGCTTCAAGTAGCCTTGCATTTGCCTGATTTACGT
>JAGNUZ010000141.1 GCA_017986765.1 Paludibacteraceae bacterium
GAGGACATTTACTGGAAAATGGTAAACCAATTCGTAAGATTAGAAAAATGATGTATAAAAAGAACGACAAAAACATATTAACAACATAAAAAATAAGAATGAAACCAAAAAAAATTGAACACATTGGTATTGCTGTAACAAGCATTGCAGAAGCTTTACCATTTTACGAAGACGTATTAGGCTTAACCTGCTATGCCGTTGAAGAAGTCGCGGATCAAAAAGTGAAAACGGCTTTTATCATGGTGGGAGAAGTGAAAATTGAACTTCTTGAAGCAACTAGTCCAGAAAGTCCAATAGCCAAATTTATTGAAAAAAACGGAGGTAAAGGCGGTGTACACCATATTGCCTTTGCAGTAGATGACCTCGCTGATAAATTGAAATTAGCAGAAGAAAAAGGCATACAAGTTATTGATAAAGTCCCTCGCAAAGGAGCAGAAAATATGCAAATTGGATTTCTTCATCCAAAATCAACATTAAGTGTTCTTACAGAACTTTGCGAAAGTCCCAAATAGGTTATACAGCAGATTATATACATTTAAAACATACAAATACAATGAGTCATCAACTCGAAAAAATTTCAGAATTAATAGCCTTACGTGAAAAAGCACGTGTAGGCGGTGGACAAAAACGCATTGACACTCAACACAAAAAAGGCAAATACACAGCGCGTGAACGTGTAGCTATGTTGTTGGACGAAGCAAGCTTTGAAGAAATAGACATGTTCATTCAGCATCGTTGTACCAATTTTGGTATGGATAAAAAAGAAGCTATATTAGGTGACGGTGTCGTAACAGGATGTGGTACTATTGATGGTCGCTTGGTGTACGTTTTTGCACAAGATTTTACGGTAGAAGGCGGTTCGCTTTCCGAAACAATGGCACTGAAAATATGCAAAGTAATGGACTTGTCGCTAAAGATGGGTGCTCCCATTATTGGCATTAACGATTCAGGTGGTGCACGTATTCAAGAAGGTGTAACGGCATTGGCTGGTTATGCTGAAATCTTTCAACGAAATATTTTAACATCGGGTGTAGTGCCTCAAATTTCCGCCATTTTTGGTCCTTGTGCTGGTGGTGCTGTATATTCGCCGGCATTAACCGATTTTACGATTATGACCAAAGGTACTAGTTATATGTTTTTAACTGGTCCCAAAGTAGTGAAACAGGTATTGGGCGAAGATGTTACTCAAGAAGAATTAGGTGGAGCAAGCATCCACTCTACTAAATCGGGGGTAGCACATTTTGCTGTTGATTCAGAAGAAGAGGGTATTTTATGTATCCGTAAATTAATTAGCTTCATACCGCAAAACAACCTAGAAGAACCACCATTGGTATCGTGTACTGATCCAATAGACAGACTAGAAGATTTATTAAATGATATTATACCTGATTCTCCAAATAAACCATACGATATGTATAGTGTGTTGGGAGCGGTTATTGATAATGGTGAGTTTTTAGAAGTACACAAAGATTACGCTCCTAATATTATTGTAGGATTTGCTCGTTTCAACGGAATATCTGTAGGTATTGTGGCAAATCAGCCTAAAGTATTAGCAGGTGTGCTTGATAGCAACTCTTCACGTAAAGCAGCACGTTTTGTGCGTTTTTGCGATGCATTTAATATTCCTATTGTTACGTTTGTAGATGTTCCTGGATTCTTACCAGGTACACAACAAGAATACAATGGTGTCATTCTACACGGAGCAAAATTACTTTATGCATTTGGCGAAGCTACTGTACCAAAAATAACGATTACCTTGCGTAAATCGTATGGTGGAGCATATTGCGTAATGAGTTCTAAACACTTGCGTGGTGATGTAAACTACGCTTGGCCGACGGCTGAAATTGCGGTAATGGGACCAGAAGGAGCTATTGAAGTATTGTACGGAAAAGAAATTGCAGCATCAGACGAACCTGAGGCTTTGAAAAAACAAAAAGTAGAAGAGTACAAAGAGTTGTTTGCTAATCCATACAATGCTGCTCGATATGGTTATATTGATGATATTATCGAACCACGTAATACGCGTTTTCGTATTATTCGTTCCTTACAACAATTGGCTACAAAAAAATTGACGAACCCGCTTAAAAAGCATGATAATATGCCATTGTAATATGATGAAGAAAACATTTTTCTTACGTTTGTCAATGTTGATTTTAGTAAGTTTGTCAGTTTTTTCAGTAAATGTTTTTGCTGAAAAAACGCATGCAGTTATTAATGAAGTGTTAAAAACGAATACAACTAACTTACTTGATGACAATGGCAACAGAAGTGCGTGGATAGAGATATATAATCCAACGCACCGAGTGATTGATTTAGGCGGTCTTTATTTAACGAACGACTCTTTAAATTCCACCAAGTATTTAATACCTGCAGGCGATGAAGTTACCTTGATACAACCTCTTTCTCATATTGTGTTTTTTGCGGATAACAACACATCTTTAGGCATATTTCATACGAATTTTACCCTAAACGAAACAAATTATCTGGCATTGTATGATGCGGATACAATAACACGGTTGGATGCCGTTCTTTATCCTGTGGATATGAAAGAGAACGTTTCTTATGGTCGATTGGTTGATGGTGGATTAGAGTGGGGTATTCTTGGAAAAGTATCAGCTAATAACAACAATGCACTTGTATTAAATGGCGAAGCAAGTAAGGCATTTGCAGAAAAAGATCCTTATGGAATAGTGTTGTCACTCATTTCAATGTCTATCGTATTCTTGGCGTTGGTGTTATTATATACCTCATTTACGCTTTCAGCAAAGCTTTCGCTATACGTAACAAGGGATCGCATACGTAAAACAACCAACAAAGAGATAGTAGAAGAAAATATCCCTGGCGAAGTGTATGCATGTATTGCTATGGCATTGCATCAACATCAGCAAGAAGTACACGATGTGGAAGATACGATTTTAACCATTCAGCGTGTTGCTAAATCTTATTCTCCTTGGAGTTCTAAGATATATGGATTACGCAATTACACCAAGTAAAACAAACAATTCATTCTTGTTTATGTCAAGCTTATTAAGGGTTTTTTGCCATTCAGTTTAGATATAGATGATTAATTGAAATAACAAACAAAATGAAAGAATATAATTTTATTATTAATGGTACAAAGTACAAAGTCGGCATAGCTAGTATCGAAGATAATGCCGCTGAGGTAGAAGTCAATGGAACGCCGTATCATGTAGAAATGGATAAACCCATTGCCAGCAAAGGAATTAAACCTTTGGCACAACGACCAGTATATACACACGATGAAACAACCGTAAGCACACCTTCGAGACCTGTGATTAAGCCTGTAGTACGAGTTAAAACAGGTGCTCTTATTTCTCCTCTTCCAGGCGTGGTTACAGCTATCAGTGTAAAAGTGGGAGACATGGTGAAGATTGGCGATAAAGTGTTGATGTTAGAAGCTATGAAAATGGAAAATAATATTAATGCTGACAAAGATGGCAAAGTGATAGAAATAAAAGTAAACAAAGGGGATTCTGTCTTAGAAGGTTCAGAACTCATAATAATAGGCTAAAATGGTACAAGATGATTTTCTCTCATTTTCCCTCAATAGTGTTCAGAAGATAATTCAAAGTACAGGATTTGCGAATGTAGAATTTGGCAATATTATCATGATTGTGGTAGGTATTGTATTTATCTATTTGGCAATAAAAAAAGAATGGGAACCCATGTTGCTTGTACCTATTGGTTTTGGTATGATAGTAGGGAATATTCCTTTTTTAGAAGGTACAGGAGTTGGTATTAAAGAAGAAGGTACTGTTTTGAATATTCTATATAGTGGAGTACATGACGGATGGTATCCGCCTTTGGTATTTTTGGGTATTGGTGCTATGACTGATTTCTCGTCGCTTATCTCTAACCCGAAATTGTTATTAATAGGTGCAGCGGCACAGTTTGGTATTTTTGGTGCTTATGCTATTGCATTGGCATTTGGATTTCCAGCTAACGAAGCGGGTGCAATTGGTATTATAGGTGG
>JAGNUZ010000142.1 GCA_017986765.1 Paludibacteraceae bacterium
AAATATCCATACGATAACCATCAACTTTGTATTCGTCAATCCAATATTTCAATACACGTTTAAACATATCTCGTGTTGGTCCAAAGTTATGATTGTAATCTTGGTTTACACTAGCTCCGTGAGGTGCAATTTGGTTGAACCAAGGGTTGTTTGTGGCAATTGACGTAGAGCCCCAATACAGTTTTGCTTGTGGAGCAGCACCTGTTACGTGGTTGAAAACCATGTCTAAGATTACCGCAATGCCTCGTTTGTGGCACTCGTCTATAAATCGTTTTAAATCGTCAGACGTGCCATAAGCCTTGTCCATAGCGAAATAATGGGTAGGATTGTATCCCCAGCTCATATTGCCTTCAAACTCAGTCATCGGCATTAGTTGAATAGCATTTACGCCAAGATTTTCTAAATAATCCAATCGAGCTGTTACTGCTCTAATATTACGTATGGGCGAAAAATCATATACCCATAATTCATAAATAACTAAATTGTTCCTATTTGGTTTCGCGAAATTTAATGTTGCAGCACTCCATGAAAAAGCAGTTTTATTCGTTTGAATTATACTTACATATCCTTCACCTTGCGAAGGGTAAGGTTTTAAATTTGGATATTGTTGGCTAGGCTCCCATTGGTCGTCAGGGTGCAATACTTTTTCAGAATATGGGTCGCTTATTTTTACTATTTTCGTACCTATTTTCACAGCATATTGAAATGCATATTCTTTACCAGGTTCAAGTCCTGTTAGTTCTGTCCACCAATAACCACTTGTACCATCTTTTTTCATTTGATAGGCGTTGGACATTGACCAATTGTTGAAATCGCCAATTACAAATATATTATCAGGAAGTACATTGCTCCTGTCTTTTGCATACAAGCAAAGGTGTAATTTTGTGTTATCCGTTGCATTGTAGGTAGTACCTTCTTTTAGTCCACTCGGACGAGCTTGACTCTCTGCAGGCGAAAGAATCGATACAGTGCGGGTATCGGTAGCTGTTTTTACTCCCGAAGTAGCAGTTACTGTAAAGGTGTAATCACCAACGTTACTCAATGTTTCCGTATGCGTAATATTGGTTGCATTGGTTGCCGTTTTTACACTTTGTCCGTTCTTTTTAATTTCTAAATTCGCGGCACTTGTAGAATTTGCCGTAAAGGAAACACTGCTTCCGGCATTAATTGCTCCTGAAGAAGAAGCATTTGTGAAGCTGACGTTTAATTGACCAGCAGGAGAAATAGCGATGGAGAAATCTCCTCCTGATGCAGTTTTCCCTTCCTTTATACCTGTTGCTCCATCGTTAAAGACCATGGATATTTTATTAAATGGACCTGTGCAGGCACTAAAATAAGTATATATATTATCAATAGTTAATACCCAATTAGAGCCACTTTTTACCATTTTATGTTTTGCTAACGCACTTCGCCATGCGGGTGCACATTGCCATTCAAGTGCTCCTATGCCAACGCCAATGTGGGCATAGCAATTAGCCGCTGTTGCCATAGCTCCTCCAGCAGGGTCGTAAGTTAGGGTAATGGTTCCGGTATAGTCGTCAGTAATGATAGCTGGAGTTGTAGTCACTGTTTGAGCCGAGAGATATGCTAAACTCGTGAGCACGTAAAGGGCGAGAAAAGTGTACAGTTTTTTCATTTTTTTTATTGATTAGTAGGTTAATACAGGGGGTAAAGATATGTTAAATAATTGTAAATTCCAATGTGAAGAATAAAAAAGAAGGACATAGAAGCAGTATTAACGTTTTCTATGTCCTTCTTTGATGGAATGAAAGAGATTGTTTTATTTTTTCTCTTTTAGATAATCATCTATTTGTTTGGCAGCATCTCTACCCGAAGCGATGCTTCGTACAACTAAGCCAGCTCCATAAATTGCATCCCCAGCAGCAAATACTTTTGGATGTGAAGTTGTCATTGATTTGGACACAGTAATATTCTTTCTATTATCAACAGATAATTTCAATTGTTCTACTAACCCTTCTTGAACAGGATGTACAAATCCCATTGCTAGAAACACTAGATCAGCCTTAATAACGTCCACATTGCCTGTACGCGTTAGTTGCAAACGTCCAGTCTGGTCTTTCTCCCATTTCACTTCTTCTACTTCTACAGCGGTTACTTGTCCGTTCTCGCCAATAAATTTACGTGTATCCAATGCCCATCGTCTTTCACATCCTTCTTTGTGTGAACTCGATGTTTTGAGTACAAATTGGTAGTAAGGCCATGGGGAATCTGGGTTGTCGCTAACGGGTGGTTTTGGCATGATTTCTATTTGCGTAATTTTTGCAGCTCCTTGTCTGTTTGCTGTTCCTACACAATCAGAACCTGTATCTCCACCTCCTATTACTAATACATGTTTTCCTTTGGCGAAAATTCTTTCGTCTTGAGGTATAACCGTTTCAGCAATTTTTCTATTTTGCTGTTGCAAGAAGTCTAAGGCAAAATGTATTCCTTTTAGTTCTCTTCCTTCTGTTTGTATATCGCGAGGATGCCCAGCACCTATAGCTATACAGATAGCGTCATACTCATTTAGTAAATCTTCAGTAAGAACGTTTTCACCAACATGTGCATTGCACACAAATTGGATACCTTCTTCTTCTAATATTACTAAACGGCGGTCAATTACTTTTTTATTCAGTTTAAAGTCTGGAATACCAAAACGGAGTAATCCGCCTATGGCTTCGTCTTTTTCGAATACGGTAACTGAATGCCCCTTTTTGTTAAGTTGGTTTGCACATGCCAAACCTGTAGGACCAGAACCGATTACAGCTACTTTTTTACCCGTCCGTGTTTTCGGTGGTTTAGCTACTACATAGCCTTCGGCAAAAGCATGCTCAATAATAGAGACTTCGTTTTCTCTAATGGTGACAGGCTCTTTATTAATGTTTAGCACACATCCATGCTCGCAAGGAGCAGGACATACCCTGCCTGTAAATTCAGAAAAATCATCAGTGCTTTCTAAGAGCTCGTATGCCTCTTTCCATTTCCCTAAATATAAAAGATGTTGCCATTCTGGTTGGATATTGCCTAACGGACAACTCCAAGTACAAAACGGAATACCACAGTCCATACACCGCGAGGCTTGTAACTGACGGTCTTCTTCATTCAGCGTTTGTTCTACCTCGCCATAGTCTGCTACACGTTCGAGCGTAGGTCTATAGCCAGCGTCTTTTCGCTTGATAGTATAAAATGCTTTTGGATTTCCCATAATTGATTGTATAAACTTAAATGTTGTATGAATAGCCTACTTAATAATCACGTTGTACACCGTCAATTTTTGCTTGTAATTGACGCGCTTTTTCTTCGTGGAGTACTTTTTTGTACTCAATAGGCATAACCTTGATAAATTGTTGTTGGTATATATCCCAGTTCTCTAGCATTTCTTGTGCTAGTGGACTTTGTGTATAAGCATAATGTTGCGAGATAAGTCCGAATAATTCTTTGTTATCGGCTGTATCTTCTATCAGTGATAATTCAACCATTTCCATATTACAGAAATAGTCGAAATCACCATTCTTATCCCAGATATACGCTATACCACCGCTCATTCCAGCAGCAAAATTTCTACCAGTTGTTCCTAATATGACGGTTCGTCCACCAGTCATGTATTCACAACAATGGTCGCCAGTACCTTCTACTACAGCTATTGCACCACTATTTCGCACACAAAAGCGTTCGCCTACAGCACCATTGATATATACTTCCCCAGAAGTGGCTCCATACAATAATGTATTTCCTGCAATGATGTTTTTGTGTGGCTGAAACGTGCTTCCTTCTTCTGGTTTCACAATGATCGTACCACCAGACAAACCTTTGCCTAAGTAGTCGTTTGCATCTCCTGATAAAGTAAAGCGTATGCCATTAGTTAGGAATGCCCCGTAACTTTGTCCAGCAGACCCCGTAAAGTCAAATTGGATAGTATCTTTAGGCAATCCTTCTTCAGCATATTTTTTAGCAATCTCACCAGATAAGGTTGTTCCAAT
>JAGNUZ010000143.1 GCA_017986765.1 Paludibacteraceae bacterium
ACTTCATGTGTTCAGTCAAATGAGCTATACGGGCTGAAAATAATGCTATCTGGCCTTCTGATGAACCAGTATCAGTATTCGACTTTCCGTATTTCTCAAAGATTTCTTGTTTTTGTTCTTTTGTTAAATTCATACAATAATTCTTTGTGATAATTAAAAAATGTCTGCAAAGATACATAATAGTTTTTTAGTTCTCAACTGTTATTGTTAAAAACTTTTCATAATCACCCATTTACCCCTTGTTTTTGGGTAAAAAATACTACTTTTGTATGCTTTATGAAAGAAAAAAACAACTAATACAGAATATCTCATGAAATCATTCAAAACAATGAATACCCTAGTCGGTTGGGCAAGTTTTTTTATTGCCTGGATAGTATATGCGCTTACCATTGAGCCTACTGCTAGCTTTTGGGATTGTGGTGAGTTTATCACTTCTGCCTTTAAATTGGAAGTAGGTCATCCCCCAGGTGCTCCTTTCTTTAACCTTACGGGTAATTTTTTCACCTTATTTGCCAGTAGCCCATCGCAAGTAGCTATCATGGTGAACTTGATGTCGGCAACACTTAGTGCCCTCACTATTCTGTTATTATTTTGGACTATTACGCATATTGCTAAAAAAACAATGGTGGACGATACCGAAACGCCCTCTCTTAGCCAACAAATCAGCATCATAGGAAGCGGTTTGATAGGAGCTTTGGTCTACACGTTTTCCGACACATTTTGGTTTTCGGCAGCAGAAGCCGAAGTATATGCGTATTCTTCATTTTTCACCTCGTTGGTATTTTGGCTTATACTCAAATGGGACGATAAACACGACAATGCACGTTCTGATAAATATTTAATCCTCATAGCCTACCTCATGGGCTTGTCTATTGGCGTACACTTGCTCAATTTGCTTACCATTCCTGCCATAGTACTTGTGTATTATTACAGAAAAACAAGCAATCCTACTTGGAAATCGAGCTTGTGGGCTATCTTTCTTTCGTTTGCAATTCTAGCATTTATCATGTATGGTTTTATTCCTCAATTTATTGCCAATGCAGGTATTACAGAATTGTTATTCGTCAATACTCTCGGATTTTCGTTTAATTCAGGAGCTATTTTTTATTATTTACTAACAGTGGCAGTACTTGTATGGTCAAACATTGAACTCTACAAAAAACAACCCTCTTCGCTGCGTATCAAAATCTCCTTTATTGCATCTTTAGTGCTACTGGGTATTCCTTTTTTATTGGGTAGTTTGTGGATAGGTATTATCCTAACGGCAGCCTTAATTGTTTATTTTACGAAACAAAAAGACAACATCAGCATACGCCTACTCAGCACCATTATCATTTCTCTCACGATGATGTTGATTGGTTATTCCAGCTATGCGTTAATCGTTATTCGCTCTGCGGCAAACCCTCCGATGGATCAAAATTCGCCCGAAAATATTTTCACCCTACAAAGCTACCTCAACCGTGAGCAATATGGTGATCGTCCTTTATTTTACGGTGCTTATTATTCGGCTGAGCCAAAATTAATTGAAGAAAGTGGCTATTGCAAACCCGTTATCATCGAAGGAGCAAAAACATGGGGTGTAGCAGAAAAAACAGAAGCAACAGACAAAGATACCTATATCGTAATTGGAACTAAATATGATTTGGAGTACGATAGTCAATTCAAAACTATTTTCCCCCGCTTGCATAGCTCGAACGAAAATCACATTAAAGCCTACAAGGGTTGGATTAACATTGAAGGTAAGAAAGTACGCTACGACAAATGTGGAAATGTAATGGACGTAGTCGTTCCTACCTTTGGCGAAAACCTTGAGTTCTTTTTCTCCTATCAAGTTAATTATATGTACTGGCGTTACTTTATGTGGAATTTTTCTGGTCGCCAGAATGATTTGCAAGGTAGTGGCGAAATAACACGCGGAAACTGGATAACAGGGTTCAACTTTATAGACAAACACATGGTGGGTGACCAAACAAATTTGCCTGCAGAATTGTCTGAAAACAAGGCTCACAACACCTATTACATGTTGCCATTAATATTGGGATTGATAGGTATAGCATACCAAATAGCGATGTCTGGCAAAAAAGGTCAGCAAGCTTTTTGGGTAATTGGATGGTTATTTTTCATGACTGGTATTGCCATTGTAATGTACCTAAACCAAGGACCGTCAGAGCCTCGCGAGCGAGATTATGCCTACGCTGGTTCTTTCTACGCCTTTGCTATCTGGATAGGATTTGGTGTAGCGGGTATTGCAAAATGGCTCGAATCGAAAAAAATAAACCCAACACTGGCGGCGATAATAGCCGTACTTGTAGCGCTACCTGCTCCTCTTATTATGGCGCAGCAAAATTGGGACGACCACGATCGCTCCGACCGCTATATCGTACGAGATTTTGCTCTGAATTATTTTAATTCTCTTGCTCCTAATGCCATCATATTTACCAATGGAGATAACGATACCTTCCCACTTTGGTATACACAAGAGGTAGAAGGTACAGAGGTATCGATGGATAAACGGGTGTGTAATTTGAGCTACTTAAATACAGATTGGTATATCGACCAAATGAAGCGCCCATCTTATGCATCGGCTCCGCTACCTATATCGTGGGATAGAAAAACATACGGAGAAGGTAAAAGAAACTATGCGTATGCATACAACCTAACACCTGGTGATGTAGAAATGGTAGATGCTCTTCGCTTTTTGGCGAGCGATGATCCTCGCACCAAACGTGACCCTCGTACGGGTGATACGCGTGATTTTATTCCTGCAACAAGCTTGAAGTTAAGCGTAAATGCCGATAATTTGGTAAAGCAAGGAGCTATTACGGAACAAGAAAAGAATGACATTCTACCAGCCCTTACTCTTCAATTGAAAGATAGACAACTATTGACGAAAAGTGAACTAATGATATTGGACATATTGGCACAAAACAACTGGGAACGCCCAATTTATTATGCCGTAACAGTAGGCTCTGACATGCACTTAGGATTGCGTCCGTATTTCCAACTAGAAGGCTTAGCGTATCGCATTGTGCCTCGCACAGATTCTATTCCAACAGGTACGGTAAACACCACCTTGATGTATGACAATATGATGAATAAGTTCAATTTTGGCGGCATCGAAAATCCATCAGTGTATCTGGATGAAAATATGATGCGTATGGCGAAAGTACAACGACAAATGTTTTCTGCATTAATCGGAGCATTAATAGATGAAGGCGACAGCATTAAAGCTTTGAAAGCCCTAGAATACTGTATGAAAGTGATTCCTGGCGAAACAGTCCCACACGATTTTTCTTCGGCCACCTTGGCAGAATATTATTATACTTTAGGTGAAAAAGAAAAAGCAGCAGCTATAATAAATACTGTGGCCGATAGAGCTATTGGCTATTTAGAGTGGATAAGCCAACTAACGCCCAGCCAAAGAGCCTCGGCAGCATACGATATGCACATGCAACTCTCTGCGTTGCAAAACGTGGCTTTTGCAACACGCTACAACGACGAGGAGTTGTTCGAAAAACACTATAACTCTTTTATGCTGTATGCAGAAAGATTTAATCGCATGTTGCAATAGATAAGACTCAGATGTTAATAGAACAAATACCGTGTTTTATTCGCTCTTTTTTTCGTCCCGTTATGTGGCGAGGCGATAGCAGTAAACGCACAATTTTTCTTACTTTTGATGATGGACCTACTCCCGCAGTTACACCGTGGGTATTAGACCAATTAGATATATACCATGTAAAAGCTACGTTTTTTTGCATTGGCAACAACGTGGAAAAATACCCCGAAATAGTTGCTGAAATAAAACAACGAGGGCATCAAGTAGGCAATCATGCATACACCCACAAACGCGGGATGTTTACCGACACAAAAATATTCTTTGAAGATATTGCACGTGCTCAAAAACTTATCAATAGTGATTTATTTAGACCACCACATGGACATATAACCCCTCGACAGATAAGAAAACTCAAGCACA
>JAGNUZ010000144.1 GCA_017986765.1 Paludibacteraceae bacterium
AACCAGCAGAAAAGACCGAAAAGGCTTGTTGCAAAAAAGAAACTTCCCAAACAGAAAAGAAAGACTGTTGTAAAAGTCATTCACAGAATGACAAAAACGATGATGGTTGCGGTGGGAAATGTAAAAACCCTTCCTGTCATTGCCCGACTGCACTTCTTACTATTGCACTTCCTTTTGTTACCGAAATGAAATATCATAACATCTTTCTCGAAAAGGTAACAATTGCATACACAAAAACCTATGTTTCTTCGGGTTTCCATTCTATTTGGCTACCGCCAAAAATAGGCTAATCTCTTGCTTTGACAGCCATAGGTTTGTCCAATTGAAAGCAAATAAATTGCTTTCACAATTAATTATTTTCAAAAATTTAAATTTTTCAATAATGAACTCATTAAAATATTTAATGACCACATTGGTAATGTTGTCATTCGGAGTGGGTAACGCTCAAATCAAAAATTCAAAAACCGAAACCGTAAAAATTTACGGTAATTGTGGTATGTGTGAAACTACCATAGAAAAAGCAGGAAACCTTAAAAAAACAGCCGAAGTGGATTGGAACAAAGACACAAAAACGGCGACCATTACATACGATGCAAAAAAGACCAATCAAGACGAAATCTTGAAACGCATTGCATTATCAGGTTACGACAGTGATAAATTTCTTGCCCCTGATGACGTGTATGCAAAACTGCCTGAATGTTGCCAGTACGAACGAGTAAATAAAACAGTTACAAAGACGGAAACGTCAAAAAACGATACTTCAAAAATGGAAATGCACGACCATTCGGCAATGAGGGGAACACCGCAAAATGCTAACCAACTGAAAGCGGTATTTGACAATTATTTTTCCATAAAAGATGCGTTGGTAAAATCAGACGGCAATACTGCGTCTGCAAAAGCCAAAGATTTGAGTAACGCTATTTCATCAGTAAAAATGGAAACATTGACGACAGAGGAACACACTGTTTGGATGAAAGTAATGAAAGACCTTGCCTTTGACGCAGAACATATTGCTGAAACGAAAGACGTAGGACATCAGCGAGACCACTTTACATCGCTTTCCGACAATATCTACAAACTGATAAAAGTTTCAAAACAGGAAACTTCTGTTTATTATCAGCATTGCCCAATGTTTAACGATGGAAAAGGTGCCAATTGGTTGAGTAAGGAAAATGCAATCAAAAACCCGTATTACGGTTCTTCTATGCTTTCTTGTGGCAAAACAACAGAAACAATTAAATAATTTACACAAAAGCGTAGTCATTTTTTACGGCTACGCTTTTATTAAATAACAAAAAAATGAAATACACTTATCATATACACGGTATGACCTGCAACGGTTGCCGCAGTCACGTAGAAGAAGCCCTTTCAAAAGTTAAAGGAGTTTCAAAAGCAACAGTTGATTTAAAAAAAGCCGAAGCTACGATTGAAATGGAAAAACACATTCCACTTGAAACCTTTCAAGAGGCTTTAAAGAATGACGGTGGGAAATATAGCATTCACAAATCGGGAGAACACCACCACATTTCCGAAGCTAAAAAAGAAACATCAAAAGGAAATGGAACAGGTACATTTTATTGTCCGATGCATTGCGAAGGAGATAAAACATATTCCAAAGAGGGCAATTGCCCTGTCTGCGGAATGGATTTAGTTGAAGAGCAAAACTTATCGAGTACTTCATCAGAACAATGGACCTGCCCGATGCACCCCGAAATAGTAAAAGACCAAGCTGGTGCTTGTCCTCTTTGCGGAATGGATTTAGTGCCTATGCAACCCGACCTTTCAGCAGAAGAAAAAACATATAAGAAGCTTTTAAAAAAGTTTTGGATAGCTACACTATTCACCTTGCCCATTTTCGTAATCGCAATGAGCGAAATGGTTCCCAGTAATCCATTGTATGCAGTAATGGATCAAAAATATTGGAATTGGGTTCAGTTTGCATTATCCATTCCGGTGGTGTTTTATGCCACCTGGATGTTTTTTGAACGTGCCTATAAAAGCATCATAACGTGGAAGCTCAATATGTTTACGCTAATAGGAATTGGTGCAGGTGTAGCTTGGTTATTTAGCGTGTTTGGAATGCTTTTCCCGGATGTGTTTCCAAGCCAATTCAAAACACATTTTGGCGCAGTTCACGTGTATTTCGAAGCAGCTACCGTTATCTTAACCTTGGTACTTTTAGGACAATTATTAGAAGCTCGTGCCCACAGCAAAACCAATTCAGCAGTAAAAGAATTATTGAAATTGGCCCCGAACAAAGCCATTAAAATGGTCGATAATGAAGAAGTTGAAGTAAGCATAGATAAAATTGAATTAAACGATATTCTCAAAGTAAAACCAGGCGATAAAATTCCGGTAGATGGTGTGATAACCGAAGGCCACACCACTATTGACGAATCTATGATTACGGGTGAGCCTATTCCCATAAATAAAACCAATGGCGATAACGTAAGTAGTGGCACCATCAATGGCAACCAATCCTTTTTGATGAAAGCAGAAAAAATAGGTAGCGACACGTTACTTTCTCAAATCATTAAGATGGTGAATGATGCCAGTAGAAGCCGTGCACCGATTCAAAATTTAGCAGATAAAGTTTCAGGATATTTTGTTCCGGTTGTGGTTATAATTTCTCTGATAACCTTTGCCGTATGGGCGATATGGGGTCCGGAACCTGCTTACGTGTATGCCTTGGTCAATGCCATTGCTGTTTTAATTATTGCTTGCCCGTGTGCATTAGGATTAGCAACACCAATGTCGGTTATGGTTGGCGTAGGCAAAGGTGCTCAGAATGGAGTGTTGATTAAAAATGCAGAAGCACTTGAAAAGATGAACAAGGTAAACGCCTTAATTATAGATAAAACAGGAACGATTACCGAAGGAAAGCCAACGGTAGTAAAAATAGGTACTTTTAATGCCGACTACGATGAAAGAAAAGTGTTACAATATATTGCTTCTGTAAATAGTAACAGCGAACATCCTTTAGCAGAAGCAACTGTGAAGTATAGCAAAGAACAAAATGCAGAAATTATAAAATCGGAAAATTTCAGTGCAGTTACCGGCAAAGGAGTTGAGGCTACAATTGAAGGTAGAAAAGTGGCTTTGGGTAATCCGAAAATGATGGAATATGCGAATGCTGAAATTACATCTTCTATGCAGGATGAAGCGAAAAAACATCAGCAACAAGGTAAAACCGTATCATTTTTAGCTGTCGATAAAAAGGTTGTAGGTTATGTAGTCATAGGCGACAAAATCAAAGAAACCAGTAAGAAAGCGATTGCAGAACTTCAAAAGCAAGGCATTGATGTGATAATGCTAACAGGCGATAATCACGACACAGCACAAGCCGTAGCGACTGAACTTAGTCTAACAAATTTTAAAGCCGGTATGCTGCCAGAAGATAAATTGAGAGAAGTGGAAAAGTTACAACAACAGGGTAAAGTTGTAGCAATGGCAGGAGACGGTATAAATGATGCCCCGGCATTAGCAAAAAGTGATGTAGGCATTGCAATGGGTACAGGTACGGATGTCGCTATCGAAAGTGCGATGATAACCTTGGTGAAAGGCGATTTACACGGCATTGTAAAAGCTCAAAAATTGAGTCAATCAGTAATGAGAAATATCAAGCAAAACCTGTTTTTCGCATTCATCTACAACGTATTGGGCATTCCCATCGCAGCAGGTGTGTTATTTCTATCCTTCGGCATATTATTATCACCTATGATAGCCGCCTTGGCAATGAGTTTTAGCTCGGTATCTGTAATTGTTAATGCGTTAAGATTGAGAACTATTAAAATTTAAAAATGAAATTCTTAAAATGGATAATAAAAAAAATATTTATAAAAAACTGTTGCCGATAGCTCTAATATTATTGGCGACAACTTCTCTTTTCGCTCAAAAGGTTGTGAGATACGATTTGTACGTAAAAGACACACTTGTAAACTATGCAGGAAAAGAAA
>JAGNUZ010000145.1 GCA_017986765.1 Paludibacteraceae bacterium
GCCCAAATCTATTTTTTTTTGAGCATACTCAGTAATATCTATGGATAAAAGAAGTAAGAGGTTATAGAGTTCATAGGTCTTTTCTAAACTAAAGAGTAAATCCTTTTCTGCAGACGAAAGCGTTTTGCCAGAATTGTTTAAAAAAGCGTACATTATCTGTACTGTTTTGATGCGAATTAAAGTTCTATTTATCATCTTTATGATACAAGTTTATAATACAAAGATAGGGTATATTTTTCATTGCCACACACTCCTCTGAATAAAAAGTCTATTTTTTGTCAGAAAAAACGTTTTTTTTAGAAATAGTTTGTTTTTCAATAAAAAATTCTGCAAATTTGTAACGCATTGATGAAATTGAATTAGACCTATTAAAGTAAAGGATATGCTATTTTTTAAGAAATCAACACCCCCTCCTCCCACTGAAGAAAAAGTAATTATTGAGAAAAAAGAGGAAAAAGAAATTATATTTTCCAAAGCAGTAAAAGCAGGAAAACGCATCTATTATTTAGACGTAAAAAAAGATAGAAGAGACGACTTGTTCATTGCTATTACGGAAAGTAAGAAAAAAAGCACGGGCGAAGACGGGCAGTTTTCTTTTGAAAAACACAAAATATTTCTTTACAAAGAAGATTTTGATAAATTTGAAGAAGCCCTGTCTGATGTATTGGGTTATATTCGCACTAGCAAGGCAGAGCTAGAGAGCAAAAGCAAAGAAAAAGAAAATTCATCTGCTGAAAATACGCTATAACGACTACGAAACCGTACTTCCAAAATATAAAAAAGTGAGCAACCGATAGTTACTCACTTTCTTGTTTTGGTTGTATAACTGTTTACTTAAACAGGCTTAATCGCTTCTGTTGGACATACATCCACACAAGTTCCACAATCTGTGCATACATCAGCATCGATAACATAAATATCGCCTTCTGAAATTGCTTCAACAGGACATTCGCTGATACATGTACCGCAAGCAATACAATCTTCTGTAATTAAGTGAGCCATTTTTTCTTTATTTTATAGTTAACATGCTACAAAAGTAAGGCTTTTTTTGAATCCACAAAAATAACCACTCAATTTTCACATAAAAAGTAGTAGAAAAAGGTGCATAAGTTAAAACTTTTGTATTTGACTAATAAAAAAAAGAGTATCTTTACGGGTTCAAAAAACAAAAAATTAACGGTTAAAGTATAATATTGAAGTAACTAGAAAGAATGAAAGTAGATGTTTTATTAGGCTTGCAATGGGGAGACGAAGGAAAAGGGAAAGTAATTGATGTACTTACACCTAAATATGACGTAATTGCAAGATTTCAAGGTGGACCAAATGCTGGACACACCCTTGAATTTGATGGTAAAAAATTTGTTTTACACACTATTCCATCAGGCATTTTTCAGGGAGACAAAATAAATATTATTGGTAATGGTGTTGTTATCGACCCTATTATCTTTAGAAAAGAAGTTGAGAAACTCGAAAATGCGGGATATGATTTATCCAAAAAATTAGTCATTTCGAAAAAAGCACACCTTATATTACCTACTCATCGCTTGATAGATGCAGCTCAGGAGGCTCAAAAAGGGAATGACAAAATTGGTTCGACATTGAAAGGTATTGGACCAACGTATGCCGACAAGGTAAGTCGCACGGGATTGCGTGTAGGCGATTTAACGCACAATTTTACCGAAAAATACACAAAAAAAATAGCTGAACATACAAGAATGCTCGACCAAATGGGTTTTGAATACTCATTAGATGGCTTGGAAGAAGAATGGATGGAGGCTACCAAAGTACTTCAACGCTTTGAGCTTATCGACAGCGAACATGTGGTAAACAACATGATAGCCAACGACAAGCAAATATTGGCTGAAGGAGCACAAGGCACCATGCTAGACATTGAATTTGGCTCGTATCCATTTGTTACTTCATCAAATACCATTTCGGCAGGCGTATGTATTGGCTTGGGCGTACCTCCTACTCAAATTGGAGAAGTGTTTGGTATTATGAAAGCGTATTGTACCCGTGTGGGCAGTGGTCCTTTTCCAACAGAATTATTCGATAATGATGGAGAAACAATGCGTGCAAAAGGAAATGAATTTGGCTCTACCACTGGACGTGCTCGCAGATGTGGTTGGATTGATTTAGTAGCACTTAAATATGCCATCATGATTAATGGCGTTACTCAACTCATTATGATGAAAAGTGATGTATTAGATGAATTTGACACCATTAAAATGTGCGTTGGCTACAAAATAGATGGAGAAGAAGTCGATTATTTCCCATACGAAATTGACTCTACCCTAGAACCTATATATGCGGAAATTCCAGGATGGAAAACGGATATGTCAAAAATGCAAAAAGAAAGTCAGTTTCCGTTGAAATTCAATGATTATTTGGATTTCTTAGAAGATGAATTGGAAGTGCCTATTCGCATTGTATCTGTAGGTCCAGACCGTGAACAAACTATTTTACGCTACATTAACAAATAAAAGAGGTTTTTTAACGCTGACAATAAGGTAATTGGCAAGATTTTTGATTCACTAATCGCATAGAATCAATAACTAAAAAAAACGGACATGATTATTTACATTATTTTTGGACTAGTAGCCCTAAGTAGCTGGCTTATTCAGCATCGTTTAAAATCTAAATTCGAGAAGTATTCAAAAATACCCTTATCGAATGGCATGACTGGAAAAGATGTGGCAGAAAAAATGCTCCGTGACAAGGGCATTTACGATGTTACCGTTATCTCTACCGAAGGACACTTAACGGATCATTATAATCCTGCGAATAAAACGGTGAACTTGAGTCGTGGAGTATATAGTTCCAACAGTGTAGCCGCAGCTGCCATAGCAGCTCACGAGTGCGGACACGCTGTGCAACATGCTACTGCATACACATTTTTAACCATGCGATCGAAATTAGTACCCGTGGTAAATTTTTCATCCAATTGGGTGCAATGGGTATTGCTTGCAGGCATACTGTTAATTAATGCTGTGCCCGAAATACTATTGGCAGGTATTGTGCTATTCGCTTTTACCACCTTATTTAGTTTTATCACCCTACCTGTTGAAATAAACGCTAGTAGCAGGGCTTTAGTATGGTTATCAGATGCTGGAATCACCAATGTATCGAATGCCAGCGAAGCCAAAGACGCACTTAAATGGGCGGCCTACACATACGTAGTCGCAGCATTGGGTTCGTTAGCTACCTTGGTATATTATATTTTTATATTTTTAGGTAGGAGGAATTAAAAGCAAATCGTTATTACATCATTGTACATCAAAGCGGGAAAACTTTTAGAGTGCCCGCTTTTTTTAGTTGGTCATGATAAGAATCAGAATAATCCATACGGATAAATGGGAGGAAATATACCCTGCACAAACTATCTACGAAAGCAGTTTTCCGTTGGAAGAGAAGGTTGCTTTTTCTTCGTTAACGACACACGAAATATCTTCGCAGTGCAAAATAGAGTTGTATGCAATACTGAATAACGAAGGGACTATTGGCATGGTGAGTCTAGTCATCTTTCCTTCGTTCACTTTTCTCTTTTATCTCGCCATCATGCCGTCAGAACAAGGCAAAGGTATTGGAGAGCAAGTCCTGTCGATAATTAAAAATCAATTTCCTACGCCGATTATATTGGAAGTGGAATATGCTACAGAGAGGCTTTCAGAACGCAGGATTAAGTTTTATACACGCAATGGATTTAAACTCAATACTTATCCCTACACACAACCTGCACTACACCCTACGACCTTGCCGCTTGACATGCACATTATGAGTTATCCTAATATATTGGTAGAAAAGCAATTTGCAGAAATACAAGCAGCACTTTATATGCATGTATATAAGGTATAAGGATTACTCCATTACAAAATTCTCTAGCATTTCTTTAGCTTTGGTGTATCCGTAATC
>JAGNUZ010000034.1 GCA_017986765.1 Paludibacteraceae bacterium
TCAAGAAGCTGTGAGTGAAGATGTTTATCGCTATTTTGCTCAGTATGCTATACAGGTATTGCCGTATAGTGATATCAAAGAATATGTATCGGGGTTACGTAATGCAACCGTGTTGTTTGATGGCAGCAAATTGAATGCTGATATTGTACACGAGTTAGACGCATCAACGAAGATTCTTAATAAGGTGTCGCCCATTGCAAAATTGAAAGCCATTAAAAATTCGATAGAAATTGACGGTTGCCAGCAGGCTATGCGAAAAGATGGCGTTGTATGGGTGCGCTTGTGGCGTTGGCTAGAAAACGAGTTGGCACAGCAACATATATTAACGGAAGGGCAAGTTGCAAGCAAATTAACGGAACTGAAAGAGCAACAAGAATTTTTTGTGAGCGAAAGTTTCAAATCGATAGTAGCGTATGAGAAGAATGCTGCAATCTGTCATTATTCTATTACAGAGAATGCCGTTCTTGCAAATAAAGGATTGTTGCTGATAGATACAGGTACGCATTACTTAGATGGTACAACTGACACTACACGTGTGATTGTATTGGGGGAATTATCTCCTTTGCAAAAAAAAGAAATTACTTTGGTGCTTAAAGGGCATATTGCTTTGGCGCAAGCTGTTTTTATAAAAGGCACAAAAGGGCATCAGTTAGATTTTCTAGCCCGTCAATATTTAAAAGCCGAAGGGTCTGATTATGCTCACGGAACAGGTCATGGTATAGGTCATTGCCTAAATGTGCACGAAGGATACGCCTCTATCAGCCCCAAAATTGTTGATGTAGCCTTACAAGCAGGTATGCTTTTGAGTAATGAACCTGGGGTGTATAAAGAAAATGAATACGGTGCTCGTATAGAAAATGTGATGGTGGTAGAAAATGAAGAAGAAGACGCTGAAAGCCGTTTTTTGCAATTTAGAACCTTGACTGTGTGCCCCATAGACATATGTGCGATTGATGTGCAATGGTTGACAGCCGATGAGATAGCGTGGCTAACAGCTTATCAGAAGCAAGTATTAGAGGAGTTGTTTCCTTTCTTAACAGATGAAGAGAAAGACTGGTTGCAACAAAAAATAGCCTGAGAAATTGATGTATTAATAGAGTACAAAATATAAAATATGATTATGAGAAAGAATATTATTTTGCTGTTGCTTATGCTGTTGCCTCTAGTGGCGATAGCCGAAAAGTCTGTTTCTTCCAATGATTATTCCATACAGATAGACATTCCTACACTGAAAAATGAGAAAGTGTTTTTTGGAAGTTATGTAATGGGAAAGCCGTATTCGAACGACTCTATTTTGTTGGATAACAAAGGGAAGGGCGTAATAAAAGGAAATGAAAAATTGACCGAGGGCTTGTTTTTGGTGTATTTTACGAATGGTAAATATGTGGATTTCTTAATTGGCAATGACCAGCATGTTACTATTAAAGGCGATACCCTGAATTTGCCGTCGAATATACACGTTGGAGGAGCAAAACAATCAACAGACTTTTTTCACTATATGCGATTTTTACTTGACATACAAACGCAATATGCAGAGAAAAATGCCAGTAAGCAAGAAGCGAGGGACGAAACTGTAAAACAGCGTTTGGACGAAGAAATGACCCAATTGGGTGCAAGTTTAGTTGATAAGCAAAATAGCTTACTGGCGACATATCCCAAAGGCATGGTTTCGGTATTTCTTAATGGATTAAAAGTGCCCGAAGCTCCTGACTTTACTGTGGCAGATACAGAACAGAATCCTGATTCCGTAAAACAGATGTTGCGTTATTTATTCTACAAAGACCATTATTTTGACAATGTCGATTTTGCAGACCCACGTATTTACAATACGCCTTATCTTCCGAGTAGTTTAGAAACCTATCTCAATAGGGTGTTAATACAGCATCCCGATTCTATCATTCCTTCCGTGGTTGCTTTAGTTGAGCGAAGCAAAGGAAATGCAAAAACTTTTCAGATGATGACGAGTTTTATGCTCAACTATGGCGTAAAGAACAACATGATGGGTATGGATAAGCTGATGGTAGAGCTCGGTAATCGGTATTATTTATCAGGACAAGCTACGTGGGCGGATTCGACCTTGGTAGCAAGCTTACGCAAAGAAATCAAAAAAATAGAAACATCGTTAGTCGGAATGCAGGCTTCGAATATGTATTTGGCAAATGCTAAAGGCGAATATACCGACTTGTACTCTATGTGCGGAGAACAGCTTACTATATTGTATTTTTTTGAACCAGATTGTGGACATTGTAAAAAAACAACCCCTCTTGTTCGGGATTTTATTGAAAAATACAAAGACGATAACCGCATAAAAGTAGTTGCCGTATATTTATTGCTTGATAAAGAAGAATGGTCGAAGTTTATTGACACCTATCAATTACAAGCCTTTGCCAACGTGTGGGATCCTCAGCGAGTTTCTCGTTTTTGGGAACTGTACGACACTTCTACAACACCAATGATTTACGTACTGGATAAAGACAAGAAAATTATGGCAAAAAAAATAGATGTGGAAACATTGGAAATGATTGCAAAATACGAGCTTAAATAATACAACATATATGGCACTTATAAAATCAGTAAGAGGTTTTACTCCTACAATTGGAAACGATTGTTATTTGGCAGAAAATGCCACAGTAGTTGGTGATGTACACTTAGGAGAGGGATGTAGTGTGTGGTTTAATGCGGTGCTGCGTGGCGATGTAAATTCCATACGCATTGGCAATCATGTAAATATACAAGATGGTTCAGTATTGCATACTTTGTATCAAAAGTCAACGATAGAAATAGGCGACTATGTGTCTGTGGGACACAATGTTACTATTCATGGAGCTTGCATTAAAGATTATGCGCTGATAGGTATGGGGAGCACTATTCTCGACCAAGTGGTAGTGGGTAAAGGTGCCATTGTAGCAGCAGGAGCACTAGTTTTAAGCGGGACGATTATCGAACCCAACACCCTTTGGGCAGGCGTGCCCGCCAAGTATGTAAAGGCCGTTGACCCAGAGCAATCGAAAGAAATGAACCAACGCATTGCACATAATTATGCCATGTACGCCAGTTGGTACAAAGAGTAATTATTCTGTTATTTAGATAGATTAATTGTTTCATTTGGTGTGTTCTTAACCGAAAAAGTGTATTTTTGTAGATGATTTTAATATATATGTAAAGAATGACTACCGAAGAACAATATCACTCAAGTATAAAGGTCTGTAGAGACGTTTTTGTAAAAAAACTGTCTGATTATGGTGCAGCATGGCGCATCATGCGTCCGCAATCTATTACAGACCAGTTGTTTATTAAAGCAAATCGCATTCGCAGTATCGAAACGAAAGGTGTTTCTAAAGTTGAAGAGGGCTTTTTCTCTGAATTTATAGCCATTGTCAACTACGGTATTATTGGACTTATCCAGTTGCAATTAGGCGTGTCTGAAACCGATGATTTAGACAAAGAAAAAGCATACTCGCTGTATGACTCTTTTGCTCAACAAGCATTCGATTTAATGATGGATAAGAATCACGATTATGACGAAGCGTGGCGTACAATGCGCGTTAGTTCATACACTGATTTAATTTTAATGAAAATATATAGAACAAAACAAATAGAAGATAACGATGGTAAAACATTAATTTCTGAAGGGATAGATGCTAATTATTTTGATATGATTAACTATGCCGTTTTTGGGTTGATAAAATTACAGTATAAGTAGAATTTTAGGTGAAAAAATGAAACGATTCGTATTATTGCTCAGTAGAGCTGTTTTTGGGCTAGTTTTTATGTTTTCTGGTTTTGTAAAAGCTGTGGATCCTCTTGGGTCGATGTATAAATTTGAAGACTATTTTATTTCATTTGGGCTTACATTTTTCATTCCCCTGTCATTGGTTCTGGCAATTGCACTGGCAGCAATCGAATTTGTTATTGGGGTTAATTTACTTCTCGGTGTTCAGGTAAAAAAAACATCGTGGGTGGCTTTGCTTTTTATGGCATTTATGACCCCTCTTACTTTGTATATCGCCCTTGCTAATCCCGTGTCTGATTGTGGGTGCTTTGGTGATGCTTTGGTCATAGACAATTGGACTACTTTTTACAAAAATATTGTTTTATCTCTATTGGTTCTTATCATTTTTATATCTAGAAAAAAAGAACCGTTGTACTTTTCCGTAAAAAGTCAATGGTTGTTAGCCGGTTTTGCACTCCTATTTAGTGTGGGTGTTTCTGTGTATGGCTATGCACATTTACCTATATTCGATTTTCGTCCGTATAAGATTGGAGCGAATATAGTGGAAGGTATGTTCATACCAGACGATGCACCTCAAGATGTGTATGAAACGACTTTTATTTATGAAAAAGAGGGTAAGCAACAAGCATTTACCTTAGAGAATTTCCCTGCGGGAGATAGCACGTGGACGTTTGTGGATCAACAATCGAAATTTATTGCACAAGGTTTTCGTCCTGCTATTCATGATTTTTCGATTGAATATGCAGGTGATGATATTACAGAAGAGGTGTTGCAAGATAGTGGATTTACGTTCTTGGTCGTTAGCTCAAAATTAGAAAAAGCCAATGAAAAAGATGCACCGAAAATCAATCAATTGCATCAATATGCACAAGACCATGGCTATGCTTTTTATTGCATCACATCGTCGTTTGGCGATGCCGTAAGAACGCATAGAGAGCAAACAGACGCTATTTATCCTATTGCTTTTGCTGATGAGGTAACACTTAAAACCATTATTCGGTCAAATCCAGGTATTGTATTGCTAAAAGATGGAATGGTATATAACAAGTGGCATGGAGGCTCGTTGCCTACTTTTGAAGCAACTTTGGAGAACTCCGATTATCGAGAAATTCAGTATCCCTGTAATGGACTGAAATTGATGGGCTTGCTTATTTTATTTTGCTTGCCTGTAGGAGGGATTTGGTTATTAGAGAAAAAGAATAAAAAATAAAATATCTATTTAATGAATTTACAAATAAAACAACAATGAGAAAAAACATCGTAGCAGGAAACTGGAAAATGAACAAAACTCTTCAAGAAGGAGTTGTATTAGCAACAGAATTAAAAGAAGCTTTAGTTGGCGTTACACTAAATTGTGACGTAATTATTGGTACGCCATTTATTCACTTGGCATCTGTAGTAGAAGCTGTAAAAGATTCTCCCATCAGCGTATCAGCACAAAACAGTGCCGATAAAGAATCAGGAGCTTACACAGGCGAGGTGTCAGCATCTATGATTAAATCAGCAGCGGTTAATTATGTAATCTTAGGTCACTCAGAAAGAAGAGCTTATTATGGTGAAACTTACGATATTTTGAAAAATAAAGTGTTATTGGCATTGAAAAATAAACTAACGCCTATTTTTTGTATCGGTGAGTTGAAAGAAGAACGCGAAGCAAACAAACAAAACCAAATTGTAAAAGAACAATTAGAAGGTTCTGTATTTAATTTGTCTGCCGAAGATTTTGGCAAAGTGATAGTAGCGTACGAACCAGTTTGGGCTATCGGTACAGGCTTAACGGCTTCTTCAGATCAAGCCCAAGAAATTCATGCTTTTATCCGTAGCTTAATCGAAACTAAATACGGCAAAGAAGTAGCAAATAACACTAGCATTCTTTATGGTGGAAGTTGTAATGCGGGTAACGCGGTAGAATTATTCTCGAAACCTGATGTGGACGGAGGTCTAATCGGTGGAGCATCTTTAAAAGCAGCAGACTTTAAAGCTATTATTACTGCTTTTTAATCTATTTAAAAGCTTAATTGAAAGCCATCCATAGTTTATGGGTGGCTTTTTTTCGCTAAAAAGTTTTCCAAATCAGTAATATAAGGTATTTTTGTAAGATATATATAACAATCACAAGGAATGAAACATACTTTTATTTTTGCTACCAATAATGCCCACAAATTAGAAGAGGTGCAATACATGCTCGGAGACTCTTTGGTGTTGCAGAATTTGCAAGACATACACTGCACCGAGGATATTCCCGAGAATGAACCTACTATTGAAGGAAATGCATTGTTTAAAGCACGTTATATATATCAAAAATACGGTAAGGCTTGTTTTGCTGACGATAGTGGTTTGGAAGTGGAGGCTCTCAACAATGCCCCTGGCGTACATTCAGCTCGTTACGCTGGCGAAGCGAGGGATTTTCATGCGAATAATACTTTATTATTGAAGAATTTAGCAACTATATCGAATAAGAAGGCCCGTTTTAAAACCGTAATAGCCTGTATTATTGAGGGGAAAGAGTCTCTTTTTGAAGGCATTGTAGAGGGAGAAATTATAGATTCTCCTCGTGGTAACAATGGATTTGGTTACGATCCTATTTTTCAGCCAAATGGTTATGATAAAACATTTGCAGAATTGGGCGTGGAGGTTAAAAATGCTATTAGCCATAGAGCACGTGCTATCCAAGCATTTCTAATTTTTCTCAAACAACAAGAACTAGTCTAAAAACCAATAGGTTATATATTAAAACTCAATCCCATGCGAAAACTATTCTTATTTTTAAGTTGCTTTTTTACTTTTGTTTCCATGTTGCAGGCACAAGTTGCTGTGGGAGAGTGGCGTATGCACTTTTCATACAATACAACGACCAAGGTGGTGTTATCGGACACAAAGGCATACGCCGTAGCAGACAACAAGTTGTTTTCGGTTGATAAAGATAATTTCTCTATCGAATCATATTCTAAATTGTCGGGATTAAGTGAAAATGATGTATCTATGCTCGCATACGACAATGTTTCCAAGCTATTGGTTGTGGTTTATACGAATTCTAATATAGACTTGATAGATGAAAAGGGGAATATCTATAATGTTGCCGATTTATACCGAAAGAATATGACAGTAAGCAAAAAAGTAAACCATATTTCTTTTTATCAAGGTTCGGCGTATTTTGCTTGCGATTTTGGTATTATGGTGCTCAATTTGACCAAAAAAGAGATTGCTGACACCTATATTATTGGTGATAATGCAACGATGATTCCCGTATATGGGGTAAATGTAAAAGATGCTTATTTGTATGCTTTAACAGATGAGGGTATTCAAAAGGCACCTTTACAAGGGGTTAATCTGCTCAATTATGAAAATTGGAGAGAGAGGATAGCTATGCCAGATGAATCGGCATTATTTCGTGACATGGATGCTTTTAATGGGGATTTTTATGTTGCAAAGCAGAATGAACATGTATATGTACTGCAAAATGGCGTATGGTCGGTATTTTATTTTAATGAGACACGAACTCCAATTTCTATCGAAACAATCGGTGGTAGTTTTATGATTAATAATGCAACCAAGATTACTCGGTTCAATAGCAATTTAACTAGTGAGATAGTGGCGGATAGAGAGGTGGCAGAATCATGGTATGACGAATCAGAAGGAGTGTATTGGATTGCCTCCAATACACAAGGGTTATTGCGAACTATAGTTGGAGAGGGTTCGTTTAGTTATAAACCGTCTTCTCCGTATGTAAGTACTGCACAAAAGTTTTATTACAACGATGGTCGGATACTGTCAGCTCCAGGTAAAAGTTGGGACGATAGGTATGGTCTACCTGGGGCTGTTTTATTGTTTGAAAACGAAGACTGGACTGTATATACAGCAGAGAGTTCGGGCGTATATACATTCTCGAATGTGTTTTTAGACATAGTTTCATTAGCAATTGACCCTCTAGATAGGAATAAGGTATATGCCAGTACATGGGGAGAAGGTGTTTTTGTGTTTGAAAATGGTATTGCTACGCAATTATTTAATGGACTAAACACAAATGCTGTACTGGAAACAGCTGTTCCGAATGATCATCATTACTATCGCATAGATGGTTTGGCTTTTGACAAACAAAAAAACTTATGGATGCTTAATTCTCATGCCAATGGTGCTGTTAAGGTAATGACACATCAGGGGGAATGGTATTCTCTTGTTTATCCGACTCTTGCCAATCAGCCACTATTGCGTGATTTGATGATGCATTCGCGTGGACAAAAATGGATTATTTCTTCTACAGGATCTGGTAGGGGGATATTTGTAATTGATGACAATGGTACTATAGTGAATACAGCAGATGATGTTACCCGATTTTTCAATCTGTTCACAGATAAAGATGGCAATGCAATTAGTCCTTCGTATTATTATTCCATTGCCGAAGATAAAGATGGTACAGTGTGGATAGGTACGGATAAAGGACCGCTGTTGATGACGAATGTGAGCAAGGTATTTGATACGAACTATACATGTACACGTGTAAAAATTCCACGAAACGACGGTACATTATTAGCCGATTTCTTACTTGATAATGAGGAAATTCGTGCTATTGCGGTAGATGCAGCAAACAGAAAATGGATAGGTACGGGTAATTCTGGTATTTATTTGGTGTCAGCTAATGGGAGAGAAACAATACATCATTTTACGGTTGATAACAGTCCGCTTTCTTCTAATAGAATTGAGTCTATTTGTATTCATGAAGATACTGGAGAGGTGTTCTTCTCTACACAAGATGGTATCGTGTCATATCGTTCCGATGCCACGAAAGAGGCGAAGACTTTAAATCAAATTGAGGTATTCCCAAATCCAGTTCATCCTCATTATACAGGTTTGATTACCATACGAGGGTTGGTGGCAGATACAGAGGTGAACATCGTAACCCAATCAGGACAATTAGTCTTTACCGGTACGGCAACGGGAGGCTCTATTGTTTGGAATGGAAATAATGCGAATAATACTCCTTTGGCAACAGGTGTGTACTATGTTTTTTGTGTTAATGCTGATGGAACGGACTCCGGTTCGAGTAAATTTCTAGTTATTCGTTAACATTCAATAGCTTATCTAGCATCTCTTGAGATGTTAGTCTAAATATGGGGTGTGCAAAATTGGGAGCGATTTCCGTTAAGGGCTCTAATACAAACAGGCGGTGGTGTAATTGAGGATGAGGTATTGTTAAATTATCTAGCAAAATAACTTCTTGATTGTAATATAAAATATCAATATCAATTAATCTATCATGGTATCCCCCATCAATAGATTTCGTATTCCTGCCTATTTCTTTTTCGATAATCTCAATCTTAGATAAAACTTCGAGAGCGGATAAGAAAGTTTTTATGCACATTACGTTATTTAAGAACCTATTAAACGAAACAAACCCTTGCGGGTCTGTTTCGTACATAGATGATGTGTGCAATATTAGTCCAATTTCATTGTTAATCAGTATTTCTGCAGCATTGATATTGGCTTTTCTTTCACCAACATTACTTCCTAAAGCTAAATAAACAATATTCATGGTATTTATTTTACTTTCGAGCGTTTCCTTTCGTTTTCGTCAAGCATTATTTTGCGTAAACGCATCGTGTTCGGTGTAATCTCTACATATTCATCTTCTTTGATGTATTCGAGAGCCTCTTCCAAGCTAAATACGATAGGAGGAACGATTCTCACTTTATCGTCAGAACCAGAAGCTCTCATATTCGTTAACTTTTTAGATTTGGTTACATTTACAACCATATCTCCTTCTTTCGAGCTTTCTCCTACTACTTGTCCTGTATAGATATCATCTTGAGGGTGAATAAAGAACTTGCCTCTATCTTGCAATTTGTCGATGGCATAAGCAAAAGCTGTACCGCCCTCCATTGCAATAATAGAACCGTTGGTTCTTCTTTCGATAGCACCTTTATATGGAGCATATTCGATAAAACGGTGTGCCATTACGGCCTCTCCCGCTGTTGCAGTCATTAAGTTGGTTCTCAAGCCGATAATTCCTCTTGATGGAATCATGAATTCAAAATGGATGCGATCTCCTTTGCGATCCATAATGGTCGTTTCACCTTTTCGTGTCGCTACTAATTCGATAACCTTTCCAGAAGCTTCTTGAGGCACATTGATTGTTAAAAGTTCAATAGGCTCATGCTTAACATCGTTGATGGTTTTGAAAATTACCTGTGGTTGTCCTACTTGTAATTCGTATCCTTCACGTCTCATTGTTTCAACTAATACAGATAAGTGAAGAACACCTCGACCAAACACATTCCATGAGTCAGTAGTTGCCGATTTTTCTACCTTTAAAGCTAGATTTCTGTCTAATTCTTTCATCAAGCGTTCGTGGATATGGCGTGATGTAACAAATTTTCCATCTTTTCCGAAAAATGGTGAGTCATTAATCGTAAATACCATACTCATTGTAGGCTCATCGATAGCAATAGGAGGAAGTGGATCTGGATTTACCAAGTCTGTAATACTATCACCAATCTCAAAGTTCTCAATGCCAATTAAGGCACATATTTCTCCAGAAGATACACTAGGTACCTTAACTTTATTAAACCCTTCGAATATATTTAATTCTTTAATACGAGACTTTACAACAGTGCCATCGCGTTTTACCAAGGCTACGTCCATATTCTCCTTTAGAGTTCCTCTGTGTACACGTCCAATAGCGATACGACCTACGTATGACGAATAGTCAAGTGATGTGATCAACATTTGAGGAGTGCCTTCTCTTTGTGTTGGAGCAGGGATGTGTTCGATAATTGCATCAAGCAATGGTAGGATAGAGTCTGTTTTTTCTGTCCAAGAGGTGGACATCCAGTTTTGTTTTGCTGAACCATAGATAGTAGGGAAGTCTAATTGTTCTTCAGAGGCGTCCAAACTAAACATTAATTCAAATACAGCTTCGTGCACTTCGTCTGGAGTACAATTTGGCTTATCAACTTTATTGATAACAACAATAGGCTTTAAGCCTATTTCAATTGCTTTTTGAAGTACAAATCGAGTTTGAGGCATTGGACCTTCAAAAGCATCTACTAATAATAGTACGCCGTCTGCCATGTTCAGTACGCGCTCTACTTCTCCTCCAAAGTCAGAGTGACCAGGAGTGTCTATGATATTAATTTTATAATCTTTGTATCGAATAGCAACATTCTTAGATACAATGGTAATACCACGCTCTCTTTCTAAGTCGTTATTGTCTAAAATTAATTCTCCTGCTTTTTCATGTTCTTTAAATAGAGAACCTGACACTAACATTTTATCTACTAGGGTAGTTTTGCCATGGTCAACGTGAGCGATAATAGCTACATTTCTAATCTTTTGCATTTATTTTATATTTGAGGGTGCAAAGGTAGTCAGATTATTTTTATCACAACTATAAATAGTGTAATTACAGCAAAATTCTTTCCGCTTTAACCTCTTTTTTTAAGAAAATAGAGGCGGAACTGGTGAATTTTGATGCTGACTCTGTCGTAAAAAACGAACATTTTCCTTCTTTGCTTAATTTTGATTCTATTTCAGGGTGACGAAATAAATAATTTTGTAAGCTATTTGCTACTATTTCTCCCTGAGATAATATGCGGATATTGGATGGTAAATACTGTTGTATTTTATTCAGTAATAATGGATAATGGGTGCATCCTAGTACAATGGTATCAATTAAATTATCTTTGGCTAGTAATTCTGATAGGTATTTCTGAACGAAATAATCAGCACCATTTCCCTCATGTTCATTGTTTTCGATAAGTGGAACCCACATGGGGCATGCTTGTGGTACTACTATGATATGGGGAAACAATTTGTTCACTTCAATGGTATAAGATTCTGACTGGATTGTGCCTTCCGTACCTAATATACCAATATGTTCAGAAAGGGTATAGTTGCCAACTTGTTCCACCGTAGGACGAATAACGCCCAGTACGCGTTTGTTTGGAAATAATACGGGCAAATCATTTTCTTG
>JAGNUZ010000146.1 GCA_017986765.1 Paludibacteraceae bacterium
GGCAATATCTTTGCGAGAGAGAAGTGGTATTTGTTTTTCTAATTCTTGTTGTACTGATTGCCCCAAATTATTACATGTAGTCAGCAAAATAGCCGAACTATCAGCTCCATGTTCTGCTTGCGATAATAAATCTGCTGCCACAAAAGCGGGGTTAGCCGTTTCGTCTGCTATCACCTCTACTTCCGATGGTCCTGCAGGCATATCAATAGCCACATCTTTTAGGCTTACCAATTGTTTGGCCGCGGTAACATATTGGTTTCCAGGTCCAAATATTTTATACACTTTAGGCACCGTTTCCGTACCATACGCCATAGCGGCAATGGCTTGTACTCCTCCAATTTTATACACTTGAGTTACGCCAGATATGTATGCTGCATACAAAATAGCAGAATGAATATCTCCGTTTGCATTAGGTGGTGAACACAGTACAATTTCTTTGCAACCAGCTATTTGAGCAGGGACTGCCAACATTAATACGGTGGAAAATAAGGGAGCGGAACCTCCTGGGATATATAAACCTACTTTTTCGATGGGTAGGTTTTTTTGCCAACAATGTACTCCTGCCGTCGTTTCTACATTCGGACACGAATATTCTTGTGCAGCATGAAAGCGCGCGATATTATTTTTAGCTATCAAAATAGCCTCTTTTAATTCTGTAGGAACAAAATGCTCGGAGTTTTTCAGTTCCTCAATGCTTACTTGTACATGTTGCAAACGTACTTTGTCAAATTTCTCCTCGTATTCCAGTATAGCTTCGTCACCACGCGTTTTCACGTCAGTAAGTATCTGATTTACAGTATCAAATAGCTGGGTGGTGTCAAATGCTGGACGAGCCAATAGGCTTGCCCAATCTTTTCTGTCTGGATACTCAAAGTATTGCATGTGTGCTGTGTATAAAGTTCTTAAACAATCATTTTTTCAATCGGAACAACCAAAATGCCTTCAGCACCCAATGCTTTTAGCTGGCTAATGATATCCCAAAATGTTTTTTCTTCGATTACTGAATGTAGAGATGACCAACCTTCTTGTTCCAATGGTGTAACAGTAGGCGATTTCATGCCTGGCAATAATTTGCACACAGCAGCAATTTTATCATTCGAAACGTTCAGAATAATATATTTCTTCCCTTCAGCATTTTTATAGGCATTAAAACGAAATAATAGTTCGTTTAAGATTTCTCTTTTTTCGTTGCTTAATTGTTTGTTGGCAATTAAAATTGCTTCCGATTTCATTACAACTTCTACTTCCTTTAAGTTATTGCTTACCAAGGTGCTACCAGAGCTTACAATGTCAAATATAGCATCTGCCAATCCAATGCCAGGCGCTATTTCTACAGAACCTGTTATTACGTGTGTTTCCGCTTGAATATTATTTTTATCCAAAAAATCTTGCAAAATAGCAGGGTAGGAAGTTGCTATTTTTTTTCCTTGAAACCATTCTACACCTTTGTAATCTTCGGTTTTTGGTATAGCTAAAGATAAACGACATTTGCTAAAATCCAATCGTTTTACAATTTCAGACTCTTCGCGTTTTTCAGCATACTCATTTTCTCCTACGATGCCCACATCGGCAATACCACTCGCTACTGCTTGCGGAATATCGTCATCACGTAAGTAGAGGATTTCTACTGGAAAATTTTTGGCAGGAATCAAAAGGGTTCTTTTTCCTGATTCAATCTTGATACTCGATTCTGATAACATCATCATCGTTTCTTCGTATAAACGGCCTTTGGCCTGTACTGCTATTCGTAACATATTTTGCGTATTAATTTACATTATAAAATAAAAAAAGCCTACCTCATTGGCAAGCCTTGTATATATGATTGATGTACACACACCTCTTGGCTTACCGCTGTTTAGCGTAAGTGAAAATGATGTGTTGTATGGGTAATTCCTTGTTTCATAATAACGTTGCAAAGATAACATTATTTTTTTATATGCCCAAATTTTAATCAATTAATACTTTTGTAGGTATTTTTATCTAATTTTTTCTTTTTGAATCGTTAAAAAGTAGTTTCTTTGTAGGTATTCTGAGTATTTTATAGATAGTTTTTCGTACAAAAACTAGCACACACCCAATCATCATGAGAAAACTCTTTTTATTCATACCTTTTTTAGCGCTTACTTTGCTTGTGTCGTTTGTGGTAGCAAAAGAATCGAAACCTCATTTTTCGTATGAATCGTATTGGCAACAAGTTGATTCTTTGCAACAACAAGATTTACCCAAATCGGCTATGCAAATAGTGGGAAAAATACAGCAAAAAGCTGAACGAGAAAATGCCCATGAGCAGTGGATACGGTGCTTGATGTATGAATTGAAATTGCAAGTAGGACTTGATCATGATGTATTTTTTGCTCAGGTAGAAAAAATAGAAAATTATACTGCAACATGCGATAATCCTGTTATACAATCGGTTTTATATTCCTTATTGGCACAGTTGTACGAAGCATATTACAATGCGAACGCCTACACCATGAATGCACGAACGCCCATTTGGGATTATGTGCCTGAAAGTAAAAAAGAATGGGCAAGTAATCATTTTTTGCAAAAGATAAGTGATTATTTGGCTTTGTCGGTAAAAAATAAAACGCTTTTGCAACAAACATCTATTCATTATTACCCCGAATTAATAAGGCAGGCAACAGATAGTATTTTGCGTCCCACTGTGTATGATGTATTGGCAGACGCGTATATTCAGGTATATATTCGTCAGCTAGACAATATGCAACGTTTGGTAAGTCAGGAAAAAATTGATGCTAGTGTTATATTGTTGGATTTGGAGAGTTATTCTAAGGTTTTGTTTTTGCAAAATCGGTGGCAAGCATGGCATAGCATAGCGGGTATGTATCAAAATTTACTGTTATTTCATGCTCAAGAAGGAAATGTAGATGCCTTGCTTAAAGCCGATATTGATAGGGTAGAAGCACTTTATGGTTTGTTGTCGCGAGAATCTGAAATATACAAGGATGATTATACATTGTTGTTAGACAGCATGATAAAATCGAATAAAGAAAACCCTTTATCGGTACATATAGTCGCATTAAAAGCACAATTATTAGTAGCCGACAATAATAGAAAAGAAGCTTTTGATTTGTGTCAATCCTATATACAGCAATTCCCTACGTATAATCGAATAGCTGTTTTACAAAATATTGTTCATACGATTCAAACTCCTATTATTCGCACGGAGAGTGCGTCGGTTTTATACCCTGAAACTCCTTTGAATATTGATCTTAATTACGTCAATGTAGATACTGTAATTGTTCGTTTATATGCCACTAAGCTGTCAGCGATGGCATATAAAGTCGCTATGGAAAATGAAAATTCTCCTATGATTGAACGCACACTCCTGCAAACCACTCAATTCGTACTGCCCCTATCATCTACATTTACTCCTCAAGATACCCTATTATCTATAATCCTTCCCAATGCTATGGGAATGTTTGAATACGAAATAGATGTGCCTAACAAACAAATTGAAACGACGAAACACAGTGGTGTAGCTGTTACTCGATTGATGCTGGTGCATAAATCGAGTAACAGTACTATTGATGCGTGGGTGGTCGATAGAATAAGCGGTAAGCCTGTGCCAAAAGCTACGGTCGCTATTTATGAAAATGTATATCAATCAACAAAGCACACTGTTAAGCAAGTCGCAAGTGCTCAGACAGATGCGTATGGTCTGGCATCTATTTCTATGAATGAGAATAAATCATATAGCATTGCCGTAACGCATAACGATGATATGGCATCTCCCATAGCTAATTTGTGGGGACAAGGAAATAATCGACCACAACGTTCCTCTGATACATATGACAGTGAAGTG
>JAGNUZ010000147.1 GCA_017986765.1 Paludibacteraceae bacterium
AAACAGAAATCTGAGCACTTTTCGGGTTGATAACAGACGCAACAGCTGCAATTGCACTTCCTCCACAAATGGCTGTTCCTGCCGAAATTAAGGTGGCAATTTTACCATCTACTTTGAGTAACTTTGCTATCAAAAGACCTACGCACATCACCACAACCACAGAGATAGCAGTGTGCATAAAACCCGTTTTTGAAGCACCGAGTACTTGGTGCAAGTTCATACCAAATCCCATCAAAACTATAGAAGCCTGCAACGAAAAAGAAGTATATTTGGTAATGCTTATATCCCTAAAACCCAAAATTGCCACAACCAATCCGATAGCCAATGCCATTACTGGTGTAACAAAAGGGAAAAAACAAAACAGCATAATGACTGCATACAAAATGCGTGTATGCTTTTGGCTTAGGACTAAATTCATAATGGTACGGGTTAAAATGTCTAACAAAAGTAAGACGTTTTAATAACAAAAACAAATACTTAATTATTATTACAAATAACTAAAAGTTATAGTTAAGTAGGAATTCGGAAAACAACTTGGAGGAAAAAGATTCTTGACCTTGGCGAAAAGCAACTCTAAATTTACGATGAAAAGAAGCTCCTTTTATAGAAAGTTTCGTTATCTGTTTTAGCAATAATTCCTTTTCAATTGATTTTTCAGACACCAATGCAATACCATCAAAATCTACTAAGAAGTTTTTTATAGATTCTGTACTTCCCAAATGAATTAGAATATTGAGTTCATCAAGTTTAATTTTATTTTTTATCAGGTCTTTCTGTATAACTTCAAGTGTGCCTGATCCTTTTTCTCTTAAAACAAGAGGTATATGCAGCAAATCGGATACTGAAATAGATTGCAGTTTAGCATATGTACTGTTGATGCCTGTAACCGCGACAATCTCATCATCTAAAAATTCACTGTACTTAATATTAGTTTGAGAAGAATCATTTTCCACGAAGGCTACTTCAATTTCATTTTCGAGCAACTTTTGTTCCATTTGAAAGGAATTGCCATTAAAAAGAAACAATTGAATTGCTGGATAGCGTTTATGAAATGCTGCAATCACCTGTGGTATAAGATATTGAGAGATAGTAGAACTTGCTCCTATACGAAGTGTTCCTTTAAAGGTATCGTTCATTCGCCCCAATTCAAATTCAAGTTCTGCATATTGTTGCATGATTTTCTTGAGCTGAGCATACGTAACCTTGCCTGCTTTTGTCAAATAAACTTTGTTGCCCTTTCGTTCAAAAAGAGCTATATTCAGTTTATTCTCTAACGCTTTGATATGATTGGTTACAGCGGGCTGACTAATAAATAGTTCGTCTGCAGCCTTAGAGAAACTCAACCTTTCGGCTACAGCTAAAAAAACTTTATCTCTGTAATCCATAGCGTATGATTCTTATTTAAAAAAGAACAAATATACACATTAATTTACTTGCAACAAAAGGAGACTCTTCTGAGAATAGTCTCAGTGTATTTCAAACAAATAATGCAGACTTTCCAATCTGGACGCTGTATCTTT
This sequence comes from Paludibacteraceae bacterium, assembly GCA_017986765.1. Classification (GTDB taxonomy): domain Bacteria; phylum Bacteroidota; class Bacteroidia; order Bacteroidales; family Paludibacteraceae; genus JAAYPI01. The sequence goes on from JAGNUZ010000147.1 coordinate 1,521, forward strand.
AGCTTAACACATAAAAAACTATTTGCTATAATGAGCAATTACATGTTCCAATACCTTGGGTATGGAAATAGGATGCTCTTGTATCAGTTTTAATTGTTCTTCACCTTGTGAGGTAAGGGTAAAAAACATCTGACGCTTATCTTCTTTGCCCAATGTTCGCTCAATATAGTTTTTATCTTCCACTGATTTAATTACTTTGGAACAATTTGAACAGGTTAAATCAATTGTTTCGGCAAGTTCAGAGGCTTTTAGTCGCTTAGTTGACAAACAGCACAACAACATGCCCTCATTCAGAGTCAGCCCATAGGCTGCTAAAAAATCAGTTTCGTACACCGTCATAGCCCGTTGCACATCTCGTAAAGCACATAGAATATCCATAATCAATTATATAAATAAGTTAACATTGGCTTTGTCAGCACGTTCCATATACGAGGCCACTCCTCCAATTTCCACCTCATCCATCAATTCTTCTTTTTTCACTCCCATCACATCCATCGACATCTGGCAAGCAATAAATTCTACGCCGTTTTCTAAGGCTTGTTGACGCAAGGACTCTAAAGAATCTATGCCACGCAACTTCATAATAAATCGCATCATAAATTTACCCATACCGAGCATACTCATTTTTGACAAATTCAATTGCTGAGAATGTGCGGGCAACATCATGCTAAACATTTTGCCAAAAAAGTCTTTTTGTACTGATGGTTTTTTCGCTTTTTTAATTACATTTAATCCCCAAAAGGTAAAGAAAACAGTAACTTTTTCACCTGTTGACGCTGCACCATTTGCGAGTACAAAAGCTGCTAATGCCTTGTCTAAATCATCGCTAAATACAATAAATGTTTTTCCTTTTCCTGAGGCAGCTGTCTTGCAACATTCTTCCTCATTGTGAGATAAAGCTTTATTTCCTTTTTCAATTACAACAGTATATTTCCCCTCTTTGGCTGCTTGCGAAATCAAGGTATTTCCTGTCATATTACACCATGCTTGTGCATCGCGCGTAAAACCAGCATCGGTCGCCACCATCTCTATGCGATCGCCTTCGAGCAAATCGTCGATACTCTTCTTCATGGTTAAAATTGGACCTGGACACTGCAAACCACACGCATTTACTGTAATATATTTTTTCGAAGGTTTGGGCGTTTGAATATCCAAATCTAAATCATACGAACGTTTCTCTTTTTCAGTCAATTCACTGGGATTTTGAATCTTACGCACTGCTGCAGCATAGATTTTAGTTCCACCAGATAAATTAAATACATCTTTGAAACCTCTCTGTATTAAAATATTAGTAGCCAAATAACCACGTAATCCAATAGCACAGAAAGCTAGAATTGGTTTATCTTTCGGAATTTCATCCAAGTGATTTCGAAGATCATCAAGCGGAATATTTACTGCTCCGGGTAAGCTTCCTAACTGAAATTCATCTTCTGTTCGCACATCTAATAAAAACAACTTAGAAAAATCGGTATCACGTAATTCTTGCCAGTGCATCACGGGCATTTTATCTGTCATTATATTTTGTGCCACATATCCTGCAATAGCAATGGGGTCTTTAGCTGAAGCAAAAGGAGGAGCATAGGCATGTTCAATTTGTTGTAAATCATATATCGTACCGCCTTTTTTAATCAATAAAGCAATCTGGTCTAAGCGTTTATCCACACCTACATAACCGACAATTTGTGCACCTAACAATTTTCCTGTTTTAGGAGCGAAATTTATTTTTATCGACATTGGCATAGCTCCTGGGTAGTAGCCTGCATTAGAACCCGAATGTGTGTAAGAAGTTAGAAAATCGACCTTTTGAATGCCTAATCGAGTTTCGTTCAGCCCTGTAGCAGCTACGGTCAAATCAAATATCTTGGCAATCGATGTTCCGATAGCTCCTTCGTAACTTTCTGTAGCACCAAATACCATATTATCAGCCACAATACGTCCTTGACGGTTGGCTGGCACAGCTAAGTAATTTAGCCACGATTGTTGTGTAATAGGATGCAGCGTTTCAATGGCATCGCCTACTGCGAATACATCTTTAGCCGATGTTTGCAAGTATTCATCTACCCAGATACCGCGTGCTTCGCCCAATTTAAGTCCTGCCTGAATTGCCAAGGTCGTTTCGGGACGTACGCCAATAGATAAAATAACCATATCTGCATAGAGTATTTTACCACTTTTAAACTGCACTTCTAGTCCATTGCCTTTTTTTGCAAAAGATGAAACGGTTTCTTGCAAATACAAATTAACACCTTTCTCATTCAAATGCTGATGAACCATAGCAGCCATCGCAAAGTCAATGGGAGTCA